>NZ_CP119078.1:752500-1052500 GCF_029026145.1 Legionella cardiaca
GATCCGGTATTTATTTTAGGACAATCGACAGGTGTTTTTATTTACGCTCGAAACTTATATTTAATCCAGCGCGAAAGAGGATCACGTACTGCCAAATTGAATCGTACTGGCGAAAGAGGTTTATCTTAGGGCGCCCTCAATTACTTGCAAATTCGCTTGATTTTTCTTCAAACGAGTCATTGAGATTACGCCCTTGAATCATCATTGATAGGCATAAGCTTGCCCAGCTATCATTTTCTTGCTTTGTGAATCATAAATAAAATTTAATTCAGTCAATAGGTGGGTTTCAGCAAATAAATTAACCCAATAGGGGACTTGCTCTCTCTTCCATAAAATTAACGATTTACCTTTTGGTAAGATTTCTTTTGATGGTTGAATTAACCAGATATTTTTTATGGAAAGCGCAGTAGCAAGGTTACCCAGAAGCCAATATGAATCGGAGACAACGTAATCCAGATTGTTGAGATTTGCTTTAGTCAGATTAACCAATGTGTTTAATGGAAATTGTTTGCGCTTAGCTTGTTCGGAATGACTGCTAAAAATTAAAATACCAAAGAAAACTAACTGCGTTATTAAAGATATACTAATAAAAGAAGTAATTCTGGCTTTAAGTGAATCGGTGTATTTCACTTGACTGAGATAAAGAAGAGGACATAAAAATAAAATAGGTATCAACCAGCGAGCTTCAAAATATTGAAGGTCTACGCTTAAAATAAATAGACCTAAAACTGGCAGGATAAAAAGATGATAACGAAAAAGTAATTTGCTCTCTTTTGTATGTTTGATTGTTCTTTTTCTCGGAAAAAAAATTGTCAAAACCAAGAGGACAGGGGCCGCAAAAAAAATAATGCTCTTAATCAATACAAGAGGACCCTGTAAAAAAAAAGAGTTTGCAACATGTAATTTATACGCACTTGCAAGACCTAAGTTGGTATGTGCTATAAGCCAACTTAAATAAGGGCTAATCAGAACGGCTGCAATTAAAAAACTTAGCATCATGTAAGGATGAATTAGAAGGGCACGAAACTCTTTGATTGTTAATGAACTAAAAAACAAAATGGATAGAAATAAGAGATAATTAAATTTTGCGAGGAAGCCTATAGCAATAAGGCATCCTAAACAGCTGTACCAAATAAATTTTGAAAAACGTTCAGCAGCGACAAACCAATACCATGTCAGGCATGCTGTAAATAGTACGAGAATAGAATGAGTATTGTCTTTGATCAGATCCAGGCAAATGGAGGGAATGAGAGCCCAGGATAGTAATGCACACCAGGCTAACATATTGTCTTCACAATGAATACGGCAGATTAAATAAAAACTATAAAAGCAGCCAAACAATAGACAAGACTTTAAAAGAGCCAAACTTAATAAATTCACACCAAAAAATTTAAAAAATGCGTATTGCAGCCAGGTATAAAGAGGGGGTTGGTTAGGATATCCAGGAAGCAACTCCTGAGCCATGACGACTTGCTCAGACTCATCCAATAAAAGTACGTGGCCACGTAAAAAAATTCGAATCAGAAGAATAGTAAGTGCAAAAGTTAATAAAATGATAGCAGGATGTCGAAGCCAATATTTTTTTTGTATTGAAATATCCATATAGACTGAAATTGCCTAAGGTAACAAACCGGCTATTATCCTAAAAAGAATGACTACAATCTATAGGTCATCTGTTTATTTAATACGACAAATTTTTATCAAATTGAGATATTTTGAATTCTATTGTTGGATTTTTTTTAAGCTTATTTTAAGCTGTAGGAGTTAAAGGGTCGCAAATTTAGCAGTTGAGTCTTCCAAGCTTTACTCAGACTAAAGTCTAATTTATTAAGCACAATAGCAGGGAGCTAATCATGGATTTTGAAGCGCATTTAAAAGAATTAATTTCTGAATATGCTGATTTTGACAAGGAACATTGTATCTATAAAGATAAAAAATCTATTGGTTTGGAAGAAAAGCAAAAAATAGAGGCTAATTTAATTGCCCTCATCTCTCAATACCTTTCACAAGATGGGCTAGTATCCGAAACAATTCATGGCCACGCAAAAAAATTGCAGTTGCTATTTCATCCGGATAAATATCCAGTGAGCTCTCCTGAAAGCAAGTGGCTACAGTATACCTTAAGTTCTGGATGCCCAGAGAAAGCTCCTTGTTTTTACTTGGTTGAGCTAAGTGAAAAAAAATTAACAAATCCAGATGCGCCAGAATTCCATTTTCAAAGTGCTTCAAGTATGGAGGCATTGATTGAACGGATAAAAAGAGATAGAGAAAACGCAACAACGCATACACAGCGGGCATTACTCGACAGTATTCTGGTAATGCTCAGTTCCGCTGAGGAATACAATGGTGATGTGAATAATAATATATCAGTTATTTGGGCGCAGAGAATAACGCAATTGATGCCTTATTTAACTACCGGTTATTGTGTCAGCTTTTTTCTGGAAGAATTAGCATTACTTTATGCAGTGACTTTTACCTTGTCTCGTGGAGGGCAGTGGCTGGAACATTCTTCTTCTGTGCGCTGTCAAACGGTGGGCCATATGATGCGCATGTTTGGTGATTCAATTTTTAGTGCTGCCACGGCTCTTATTGCTCGCTTAACAGAGTTAAATATTTTTATGATTCGTGGAGCTATAAATTTAAGCATTGATGCCGGTGGTGGTATTTATAAATTACTGACTGCTCCTTCTCCTGAAAATTCGCATGAAACGACGAATACCACTAATGAAAATAAAGCATTGATTGTAGCTCCCCAAGATTTATTCGGTGGTTTACGTTTTAAAACTTTCGAATTAAAAGTAGTGGCAATGAGTCTTGAGAAAAAATCAAAACAATTGGAAGGACAGTGGTTGTTAGACTGGCGTTTGGGAAGCCAAAAAAATGCAGCGATTAAGGAAGCACTACGTGCTTTGCGAGTATTGGATAGAAGCGATGTGGATTTAAAGACAAAACTTGAGGAAGCCGAGAAAGTTATCAAGAAGCTTATAAGTAATAAAACGATTAACGTTAAAGGGAGTGATACAAATAAAGCAATTAGAATTGCCCAAAGGACCTTGCAATTAATTCTCCATCCGGTCTCTAATGAAGAAACGAAGCAACTTGCTATTTGCAGTTCCTGAAAATTGTTAGTGGTCTTTAATTTGGTTATATTCTGTAATAGTTTATCGAGCGACGCGCAGAATGGATACTAAAACAGTTTTAATATTTACAACTAGGAAAAATTCTAAGAGAGTTGTTCAAATTAGACTCGCTTTCTGTAGTGGAATGCAAAAGAGTTTTTTAGGATAATGCAAGCATTTAATATTTTGAGATAATGATGATTATTTCTGTTTATGGTGCCGGTTATGTAGGATTGGTTTCTGCGACTTGTTTGGCAAAACTAGGCCATCAGGTAATTTGCGCGGATATTAATACACAGAAAATTACGCAGCTTTCAGCAGGTGAATGTCCTATTTATGAAGATCAACTTCCAGAGTTATTAGAAGAACAGCTACGTGCCGGACGATTGAAATTTACTCATCTTTTATCTGAGGCAATCCAAGCGGCTGATGTACATATTATTGCAACTGGGACCCCAAGTTTGGCTGATGGTGGTGCAGATTTATCACAGGTATTTGCTGTAGCAACTCGCGTTGCTCAAGAAGCAAATAAAGACTGTATTTTAATAACTAAATCAACGGTGCCTGTAGGAACTGGGGATGCTATTCAAACCCAAGTTAATAAGGAACTGGCACAGAGTGGTAAAAAAATTAGAATAAATGTTGCGTCCAACCCTGAGTTTTTACGCGAAGGAACTGCTGTTTATGACTTTTTGAATGCTGATAGGATTATCGTGGGTGGCGAGGAAAACATACTACCTATTCTAAAAAATATTTATGAACCATTAGTAGAAAAAGGCATTCCACTGTTAGGTATGAGTCGTCGCTCTGCTGAGCTTACTAAGTACTCAGCTAATGCAATGCTTGCTTGCAGAATAAGTTTTATTAATCAAATTAGTCAAATTGCGGAAGAAATGGATGCAAATATTGATGACATTCGTCAAGGCATTGGACTTGATCAGCGTATTGGGCCGCATTTTTTACAAGCTGGTATTGGTTATGGTGGCTCTTGTTTCCCGAAAGATGTTCGGGCTTTGGTGCAAACTGCAAAATCAATAGGGGTTGATACCCATCTGTTACAGTCAATTGATGATATTAATGAGGTTCAAAAAAGTTGGGTTTTTAGAAAATTATCAAAACACTTTAATCATAAGCTTGGTGGATTAACAATTGGTATTTGGGGATTGTCATTTAAACCAGGTACTGATGATTTAAGAGAAGCTAGTAGTCTTGTGGCAATCAAGGCATTATTAAAGGCTGATGCTAAGCTGCGCGTGTTTGATCCCGTGGCTATAGCGGCAACTCAGGAATTATTAGGTAATAATTCCGCTATTAATTGGTGTTCTTCGATGGAAGCGGTATTTGGCGATGGTTTAGATGCTTTGGTCATTGTTACTGAATGGCCCGAATTTAAAAATTTTAGTTTACAGATTTTGAAGAATAAGCTAGGAGATGCCCCTTTGTTTGATGGACGTAATTGTTTTGCTTTATCTAAGGTAACTGCTGCAGGATTAACTTATTATTCAGTGGGACGCCCATTGATTCATGGATGTGTAGGAGTAAATAACGGATGCAAGTAAAAAAAGCTGTATTTCCAGTAGCGGGTTTAGGATCACGTTTTCTGCCAGCTACTAAAGCGAATCCTAAGGAAATGTTACCAATTGTTGATAAACCTTTAATTCAATACGCTGTAGAAGAAGCCGTGCGTGCTGGAATTAATCATATGATTTTCATAACAAGTTCGAGTAAAAGAGCTATTGAAGATCATTTTGATAATCATTTTGAGTTGGAGAAACGTCTCGAAGAGCAAGGAAAAGAAAAACTTCTGGAACTTGTTAAAAGCGTCTCCCCCCCGGGTATTCAATTTACCTATGTCAGGCAAAACCAACCTTTGGGACTCGGACATGCCGTTTTATGTGCAGAGCATGTTATTGGTGATGATCCATTTGCAGTTTTATTAGCTGATGATTTAATTGATGATTCAAGAATGCCTTGTTTATCCGCGATGACAGAACATTTTAAAAGAGACCATCTCTCTGTTTTAGCAGTACAGCCCGTGCCCTGGCATGATGTTCCCCAGTATGGAGTAGTTCGTGTAGTTGATGCTGCGGAAAATTATTCAACTATACTTGCTATGATAGAGAAACCCAAAAGAGAGTTAGCACCTTCTAATCTTGCAGCAGTTGGTCGTTATATTTTTACCTCTGCAATCTTTTCTAGTTTAAAACAAACTGTTCCTGATTACCGTGGTGAAATTCAACTAACTGATGGTATTCGAGGGCTGTTAGCAGAACAAAAAGTTCAAGCGTTCCAGTTTCATGGAAAACGTTATGATTGCGGTTCGAAATTGGGTTATTTGCAGGCGACCGTAGAATTAGGTTTGAATCACCCGGAAATCGGTCAGGAATTCAGTGAATATTTACAGACTTTAGCCTAGGCTTATGGTCTGGGATTTTAAAGTCTTTTTAGAATAAAAATAAGGAAGTAATTAAAACTAACTTGAACTTAAGTCAACATCTCTGGCAAGATGCTGACTGGTTGATATTCCAGAGAGGAACTATGAAAATTCTGGTTGCAGTGAAGCGAGTGGTTGACCCTTATGTGAAAATTCGGGTTAAATCAGACAATACTGGGGTGGAAACACAGAACATCAAAATGTCTATGAATCCTTTTGATGAAATTGCTGTTGAAGAAGCAATACGTTTAAAGGAAAAGAATATTGCCAATGAAGTGATTGCTGTGACCATTGGTGATGATGCTTGTCAGGAAACATTACGGCATGCACTTGCATTAGGTGCGGATCGAGCTATCCTGGTGCAAACCAATAAAAAATTCTGCAGCTTAAATATTGCAAAAATACTGCAAAAAATTACCGAGAAAGAACAACCCACCTTAATTTTAATGGGTAAACAATCGATTGATGGCGACAACAACCAAACACCACAAATGCTTGCTGCTTTACTTAACTGGCCTCAGGCAGTATTTGCATCCAAACTAATTGTGCAAGGACAAGAAATTGAGGTGACACGAGAAATCGATGGTGGTCTGGAAACTCTTGCGATGACGTTGCCAGCTGTAGTCAGTACGGATTTACGCCTAAATGAACCACGTTATGCGAGTTTACCTAACATTATGAAGGCAAAACGCAAGCCATTAGATATTATTGAGTTTGAATCAATGGGCTTAACCTTAAATGAGCACTTGGAGGTACTTGCAACTACTCCACCACCATCTCGCAGTGGTGGTATCAAAGTAGCGTCTGTAGATGAGCTACTCAAAAAATTGAAAGATGAAGCCAAAGTGCTTTAATTTTAGGGAGAGAACATGAGCACTTTAGTTATTGTTGAGCACGATAATCAGCAAATACACCCTGTAACACGTAACACTATCGCAGCCGCATTGCAGTTGAAACAAGAGTTGGTGCTGTTGGTTGCGGGCTACCAATGTCAAACCGTGGCCGACCAAGCTGCTGCTATTGCTGGCGTCCATGCTGTGTGGTTGGTTGATAATGTGAGCTATCAACATCAATTAGCGGAAAATGTAGCAGACTTAATCACTTCAATTGCCACTTCTTTTTCTGCTATTTTGGCACCGGCGTCAACATTTGGTAAAAATATATTACCTCGTGTCGCTGCGAAATTGGATGTGGCCCAAGTTTCGGATGTTAGCCGAATTATTAATCAAGAAACGTTTGAACATCCTATTTATGCTGGAAATGCTCTTGAAACTGTGAAAATACTTGATGCCATAAAGGTGCTTACTATTCGTCCTACTGCATTTGATAGTGTGAATGACAGTCAAGCCCCATGCTGCATAGAGCGAATTGATAAAGCAATTCAGGAAGGCAGGACAAAGTTTATGAAACATGAATTAAGTCGCTCTGAACGTCCTGATTTAGGGAGCGCTAAAATCGTTGTTTCCGGTGGCCGCGGTTTACAAAGTGCTGAAAAATTCAAGCTAATAGAAGACTTGGCGGATGTGCTCGGTGCTGCTGTTGGTGCTTCAAGAGCCGCAGTGGATGCAGGTTTTGTTCCAAATGATTATCAGGTTGGTCAAACAGGTAAAGTGGTTGCCCCATCTTTATACATCGCTGTGGGGATCTCGGGAGCAGTGCAACACTTGGCAGGCATGAAAGACTCTAAGGTGATTGTTGCAATTAACAAAGATGAGGATGCCCCAATATTCCAAATTGCAAATTATGGCTTAGTTGGTGATTTATTTGAATTGGTACCTGAATTAATAAAACAATTAAAACATAGTTAGGGCGTGTCGTTAAATAGCCGTCTTACTCAATCTCTTATTGGCGCTAAATTATCCAAATTTTCGCTTCATAAAAGCAATTGAGGACCGCCCTGGATTTTATAAGGATGAAATTATGTTTGTAGGCGTTCCAAAAGAAATTAAACCTCAAGAAAATCGTGTTGGCCTGGTACCTGGAAGCGTACGAGAAATTATAAGAACAGGAAATAATGTTCTTGTGGAAGGGGGAGCGGGTATGGGTATTGGTATCAGTGATGAACAATACCGTGCTGCTGGCGCTGAAATCGTTGCAACTGCAGATGAAGTTTTTGAACGTTCTGAGTTAATCGTTAAAGTCAAAGAACCACAGCCAATAGAATGTAAGCGTTTACGCGAAGGGCAAACGATATTTACCTATTTGCATTTAGCTCCCGATCCACAACAAACACGTCTACTTAAAGAATCTGGAGCAACAGCAATTGCCTATGAAACAGTAACCCAAAATGATGGCGGGTTACCTCTACTCACCCCGATGTCTCAAGTTGCTGGGCGAATGTCAATTCAGGCAGGAGCACATTGTTTGGAAATGTCTCAAGGTGGAAGTGGCGTTCTCTTGGGTGGGGTGCCTGGAGTTGCTCCCGCAAATGTTGTAGTAATAGGTGGGGGTGTTGTTGGTAGTAATGCGATACGTATGGCAATGGGTATGGAAGCACGTGTCATTGTTATTGATAAATCATTATCTCGTTTACGAGAATTAGATTTTCAATTTGGTTCTAAACTAAATACTATTTATGCCACAGTTGAATCTTTGGAGCACTATGTTAAAGAAGCTGACCTTGTCATTGGGGCTGTATTAGTACCGGGTGCCGCTGCTCCCAAACTAGTTACTCGCAATATGTTAAAGACAATGCGTCCAGGCTCTGTAATGGTTGATGTAGCCATTGATCAGGGAGGCTGTTTTGAAACTAGCCGGGCTACAACGCATGAAGAGCCAACCTACGTTGTCGACAATGTTGTTCACTACTGTGTGGCAAATATGCCGGGCGCAGTACCCCGAACATCTACCTTTGCTCTAAATAATGCTACCCTACCTTTTGTTATCAGTTTGGTAACGAAAGGAATTAAGCTGGCTTTACTAAGCGATGGTCATTTGTTAAACGGTCTTAATGTTCATAAAGGCATGATAACATACGAAGCCGTAGCTCGCGATTTAGGCTATGATTATGTTGAAGCAGCAGAGGCGCTAGCTAATTAAATTTCGCTACTTTCGATCTAAAGTTCATATGTTATTCTCGCGTAGGCGGGAATAACACAAATTTTTCCTTATATAACCAAAGTACTACCACCACCCCTGCAAACCTGATATTTATTCAAATAAAATTTTATTATTAGCTAACTAAGAGTTACTTGAATCATCAAACTGAGTCGATGATGAGTTACAATTCTGTATGAATTTGGATCACATTTTGGTCTTTCCGCGTAGGCGGGGCCTATCTGCCAAGTAAGGTAAAGAGTTAATTTAAATCAATAGATTACTACCTGGCAAGAGGAAGACTACATAATACCGGGGGTTAAGGTCCTAATGGACCTGTACCCAGGTTTGATTAGATTGTGATTAGAATAAGTTGTCTTGAGTATCCGCCTCTGTGGAGGTTTCAGTATCGTCAGATGTGGACGGTTCTGAACTTGGAACATCTTGTTCACGAAAATATTCGGTAATGGCATTGGACTGATTAAACTTTGCAAGTAAGCCTGTAACCGGGTCAATACGTACGGCAATAATATTATCGGGTTGACGAAGTTCCTTTACTGGCATGGTGGTTAAAGCCACTTTCATAAAATCTATCCACATGGGTAAAGCTAAATTCGCTGCATACTCATGTAAAGATTGTGGATTATCATAACCTACCCAGGTTGTTACAACCAAATCAGGATTGAAGCCAGCAAACCAGGCATCAACCTGATCGTTTGTAGTTCCGGTTTTACCTGCTAAATCGGGTCGATTTAATATTTTTGCAGCATGAGCAGTACCATGTTGAATAACTCCTTTTAATGCAGAAGTCATTAAAAAGGCTATATCAGCTGGAATGACTCGTGGGGCAAGCGTTGCAGGATCAATTTTGTCCAACTCACAATTATCACAGGCAATAGAAGGTTTTGCCTGAAGGAGAATCTCGCCATCATTGTCAGTAATATGGTCAATTAAATAAGGTTCGACTCTAAAACCACCATTTGCAAAAACTGCGTAAGCCGCTGCGAGCTCCATGGGACTAACTGATAAACTACCTAAAGCAAGTGATAATGCTTTTGGTAACTTATCTTTACGGAAACCAAAGCGAGAAATAAAATCGATAGCATAGTCAAAACCAATATCATCCAGAACTCGAATAGAGACTAAGTTGCGTGAGTGTACCAAGGCATCTTTAAGGCGAGTAGGGCCATTAAATGTAAGATTCACGTTATGCGGCCGCCATAAATTGGCTTGACTTGGGTCATCTACAACAATGGGTGCATCGTTAACCAATGTCGCAAGCGTGTAGCCTTTGTTTAAAGCTGCAGCATAAATAAATGGCTTGAAACTTGAGCCGGGTTGTCTGTCTGATTGTGTGGCCCGATTAAATTTACTCTTCTGAAAGTCAAAGCCACCGACTAAAGCTTCCAGTGCACCATTGTTGGGGTTTAAAGCAACTAAAGCAGCTTCAACTTGAGGAATTTGAGATAATTGCCATTTATTGTCTTGATTATGAACATAAACGATATCACCTACTGCGACAACCTGAGATGCTTTAGTGGGTGCTTTACCCATCCAACCATGTTTAAGTGCAGGTCTTGCCCAGGATAATCCTTCCCAAGGGATAGTAAAATTGCGTCCATGTCGCGTAGCAGCTATTGCTTCTTTTTCGCCAACAGCCAAAATAATTGCAGGTTCAAGACCATTAACCACTGGATATTGCGCTAATAATTTATGCAAAGAATCGGGTGATTTACTATCAATACCACTAATCTGAGCAATTGGACCTCTATAACCATGACGACGGTCATAAGCAAGAAGACTGTCAGTAACGACTTTATTGGCAGTATTTTGTAAAGGACCCTTGATGGTAGTATATACTTTGTATCCTTTTGTATAAGCCTTAGGTCCAAAATGATCGAAAAGTGATTGCCGAATCATTTCAGCAACGTAAGGAGCGTTTACTTCAATATTGGTACCATGATATTTGGCTGTAATTGGCTGGCTTATTGCCTCCTGATATTGTTGTTCAGTGATATATTTTTCCTCAAGTAGTCGCTCTAATACATGATCGCGGCGTTTTTTAGCAGCAAGTGGATTAGCAATTGGATTTTGAGTTGATGGTGCTTGCGGTAAGCCAGCAATCATTGCCAATTCCGCTAAATTTAATTCTTTTAATGATTTACCATAGTAAACTTCTGCAGCTGCACCTACACCATAAGCGCGGTTGCCTAAATAAATTTTATTAAGGTAAAGTTCTAAAATTTTTTCTTTACTTAATTCACGGTCAATTTTAATGGCGAGCAAAATTTCATTAAATTTACGCAAAAAAGTCTTTTTACGACTTAAAAAGAAATTACGTGCTACCTGCATTGTAATGGTACTACCACCCTGCGATTTTGTTCCAGTTTGAATCATGCGAACAGTTGCCCGACCTAAACCAAAAATATCGACGCCAGGATGCTCAAAAAAACGTTGATCTTCCGTGGCCAAAATAGCACGAATTAACGTGGGAGGAATTTCTTCATAACTAAGCGGTATACGGCGCTTTTCTCCATATTCCTGGATTAATAAGCCATCTTGAGTATAAACGCGTAAAGGAACTTGTAAGCGAACTGTTTTAAGAGAATCTACATTTGGTAGCTGACTTTCAAGATAAAGATAAAGAAAGCTTACACCTACAACTAGCAGAAAAAAAAGACTAAATAAAGCCCACAAGCCTTTACGCCAGAAATATGCCGATTTTTTCATCTGATAATATTAATTTAATTTAAATTATAATCTGCGAATTATAGCGCTATTTAATAGGATTTTGCGAATTTTCTTCAGTTGTTTGCTTCTATTTCTTATACTTTTGGCTAAAAGGAAAAATCTGAAAATTTTTAAGTAACTCTTTTTACCCCTCTCATTAGAGAGGGGGTAAAAATTACTCGGTAAGGGGAGTAGAGCCAAAAACAAGGCCTGCATTTTCATTTTCGTCAATGTCTTCAGCAACGCCAGTAGGTTGAGGTAACAAACTAGCTAAACCAGTTGCCCAAAATGGAGAATAGCCTCTGTTTGCAAATGGCATAAAAGTTTTGGAATGCATATCTCTCATAAGCGCTTGTCTCTTTACACGCTCAACCTCATCCAGTGCTTTTTGTTTTTCCGTTTCCAGTAATTTTATTTGTTGCTGCAATTTGAGGTTTTCTGTACTTAATTTTTCTACCTCAGAGGACAACTTTGATTTTTCATCTTTGAGCGCTATATTTTCTTCTCCCGCATCAGATGCTTTTTGTTTTTCCGCTTCCAGTAATTTTATTTGTTGCTGCAATTCGAAGTTTTCTGTGCTTAATTTTTCTACTTCAGTGGAGAATTTTGATTTTTCAGCCTCGAGAGCATGATTACCTTCTTCCAATTGCTTAACGGTGCTTTCTAATTGTTTGTTCACTTCAGTAATCTGTATTATTTCCTTTTTCAGAGATACATTTTCTAATTCCATTTGATGCTTTTTAATTAAGTGTGCAATAAAATCTGCAGCAGTTTCCTCTTTAAATTCTTTAAATAAGGGCTCTATGAAATTCTCTCGAATAACTTGGCCGGCATTAGTATAACTCCATGCCTTTGACATTCCACGTACTAAACCCTTTAGATCTTCTTGCTTACCATTATATTTAATGGAGTAAACTACACTTTGAGACGTCTTTAATAACGTATGCAAAGTAATTATTAATTTAGTTAAATGAGATTCTACAATTAGTAGTTCGTCGCTATTTAAAGGAGCGTTTCGAGCAGTAAGTGGCCTTAGGACATCTATTTCAAAAAGCAAATAGTCAAGCAAATTACCGCGTGCTGACCATCCCTGTGTACTCGAGTTAATGGTCGATTGAAGGCATTCTTTTAACTCTTGATGCGGTTTTTTTAAGACCTCATCAAGAGAGAATTTTTTTACTCCCTGTGTTTCACCGTAGGCTAGAATAATTTGACATAGAGAATCAACAACGCGTTGTAATCGTGACATATAATTAACTCCTTTTAACAATGATGGAAGGTACTAGTAATGAGACCTTGCTGAATCACTATATTTAAATAAGTCGATGAGTGCAAGGGTTGGACAATCGGTAGTAGCAAAAGTTAATACGTAAAATTTTGTATCTAAAAATGCGTAATCTGTTTGATGTTAAATAAAAAAATATTTTATTTTTATTTTTCTTCAGTTATATTTGCATCGCTCTGGGTGGCAGTAAAAATGGAATCGCTAGTAGACGTGCCTCAGAGAATAAGTCCAATAAAAGCAAATAAGGAATTAGAGTGCTGAAGCAACTTAAGTCAACCAGCGTCATAGGAATTGATATAAGCCCTTTATCAATCAATGCTCTGCAAATTTCTCGAACTGAGGATAATTACCGTCTAGATAATTTTGCCTCGGAATTATTACCGCCATGCACCGTAGTAGATAATCAGATAAGAGATACTGAAGTGCTTAGCGAATGTATTAAAAAACTTTTATCGAAGACAAATTTTTCAAGCAAGCTAACTGTTTTGGCAGTTCCAGATTCTGCAATTATTACCAAAACCCTTCAAATTAGCAGCCTATTAGCCGAAGCGGACATTGAGGATGCGGTTATTCGCGAAGCAGGTAAACATTTTTCTTATTCTCTCAATGACATTAATTTTGATTTTGTTGTCCAGGGGATTTCGGACATGCATCTTGATAGATTTGATGTTTTAGTTACAGCTTGCAGGGCTGAACATGTTCGTAGTCGCGTTGAAGCAGTAGAAAATGCCGGCTTAAAAACCAGGGTGGTCGAGATAGAATCGAAAGCAATGGAGCGAGTGCTCTTGTTATTAATAAAACAATGCTTACAGGAAAAGCCAAAAGAAACGATTGCCATTATGAATATTAATAAGTTGGTTACTAATTTATACGTTGCGCATAAGGGAAAAATTATCTTTACGCATGAGGAACCGTTAGGAAACCATCAAGGGGTTGAAATGTTTAAACCGCAGTACAAAAGTGCTTCAAATGGTCAAGAGGAATCCTCGTTATATATGGACCTTATCGTTCGTCAAATTAAAAGAATGCTGCAATTCTTTTCTTTAGCCAATTCCTTAAACAGCATTGACCATCTTTTTTTAGCTGGTGATGCTGTATTTTCGCCAAACCTATGCCAACGGATACTAGAAAAAATAAGAATTCCTGTCAGTGTCGCTAATCCTTTTGCAGGGATGTTGCTATCGCAGCATATTTCCTTACATAAAATCATTGAAAAGGGTCCAGCGTTATTAATAGCCTTAGGTTTGGCTTTAAGAACGTGTGACTAAGTATGTCTGAAATCAATTTACTTCCTTGGCGAACACTTAGAAGAGCAGAGTTAAAAAAGAAATTGATAATAATAAGTCTGAGTAGTTTAAGTTTCATATTTATCCTCAGTGTAATCCTTAGTTTTTATATAGACAGACCAATTAAAAGACAATTGCGTCGCAATCAAAAACTACAAATGGAAATTATGAATCTTGAAGGAAAAATTCAAGAAACAAGAAAAATAATTGAATCTAGAGATTTAATTATGAATCATGTTAAAAGACTTCATTATTTACAATTAAATCCTATTTTAGTCATTCATTTTTTAGATGAAATATTAAAAATCATACCCGAGAATATCTGTCTTGATAGCATGGAAATGAAAGAGGGAAAAATTGTCATTTCCGGTCGTGCTAAATTTCATGATGATATTGGATTAATGATGCATAAATTTGGGAAAAATAAATGGATTTGCAATTATAAAATTACAGAGATAAGAACTGTAGGTTATAAAAACTATAGCAAGTTTAAGTTAAACATTAGTATGAAGTTTTATGATAATAAAGAATAAAATAAGTCTAAGCAATGTAGAAGAGTTAGCGCACTGGTTAACAGCAAGAAAGTCTCTGATATTGTTATTAATAAGTGGATTGTTAATCAGCATTAATTATTGGTTAGTTATAAAACCCGGTAAAATCAAATATAAAGCTTTTAGCACCCAAGAATCTATTTTAAGGGCCGAGTTTGAAAAAAAACAAGATTTTGTATCAAAACAAGAAGGTTATCGCAAGCAAGTTGATATCCTAAATTCTACCTTTAAAAAAATGCTTAAATTACTACCTAAAAGTAATGAGATATACTCCTTAACAGAAGCAATTTTTAACCTGGGAAAAAAGAATGATCTTACTATTGAACTGTTTGCTCCTCTGCCTGAGTTTAAGCATGAGTTCTATATTGAATTGCCAATTAAAGTGATTGTAACTGGTGAGTATGAGAAATTAGCATTGTTTTTGAGCGATGTGGCTCATTTGCCATTTCTGATAACCTTTGAAGATTTCAAGATAACTAAACTACCCATACATGATAAAGAAAGTTTGTCAGATTTATTATTAATGAAAATTACTATTAGAGTTTATCGATTAAGAATAGCATGATGACAAAAAAATGGATAATTTTAATAGGTTACTTACCGCTATTAATGTCATGTGATTCTTCGACTGACAGTGAATTTGAGCATTACATTAGTATGAGGAAAATGAGGCAATGGCAGTTTCAGGAATCGATTCCATCGTTTAAACCACCAATAAAATTTAGCTATCCGAATAATTATCACAGAAATCCTTTTAAATTTATAAAAACTGAAAATCAGCGGTATGTTTATAAAGAGACTAAAAAATGGTTTCTGAAAGAATACACCTTGAGTGCTTTAAAATTTGTAGGGCTAATGCAAAGTGCTTCGAACACATGGGCTTTATTTAAAAGTCCCGACATGAAAATTACATACGCCCAAGAAGGTGATTATATTGGAAAGGATAACGTTGAGCTCATAAAAATAAAAAAGAATATGCTGGTGTTTGAGGAAAAAATTTTTGTCGAAGGAAAATGGCAACAAAAACCACTCAAAGTTTTTTTAAAACAGAAAGATAGAGGTTAATATGACTAAAGTACTTCTTATCTTCTGTGTTGTTTTTTTATCGAGTAATTTGCAGGCTCAAAATGATGCATCCGACTCAGTCTTGAGAACGATTACAAATGCAGGAAAAGATAGGATTACTAAATCAAAATTTGATGGCAAGCGAATTTCCTTAAATTTTCAAGACATTGAAGTGAAAAATGTTTTGCAATTGTTGGCTGAATTTACTGGAATAAATATGGTTATCAGTGATACAGTAACAGGTAATATTACGCTTAGCCTGAATGACATATCCTGGGAGCAGGCTTTGAGTATTATTTTAACAACCCGATCCTTAGAGAAACGACGAATGGGCAATATCATGTTTATCGCACCTGCTGAAGAGATGACTAAACGTGAGAAGAAAATACAACAGGCACAATTGGAAATAGATAATGTTGCTTCTTTGCAAACAGCGTTGTTTCAAATTAATTATGCAAAAGCCATGGATATAGCAAATATTCTACAGGATAAAAAAGATGCCTTTTTATCCGGTCGAGGTAAATTGGTCGTTGATACCAGAACGAATACGCTATGGGTACAAGATAATGCCCGTCGATTAATTGCTATCAGAAAACTTATTAAGCAGCTAGACATACCTGTACAACAAGTATTAATTGAAGCGCGTATTGTTAATGTGACGAAAGATTTTGCGCAAGATTTAGGTCTGCATTTTGGTATATCAAGACCCACTCATCTTAAAGAGTCGTTAAAAAGAGGTGATGTCAGTCAACAAATGGCTACTCCAGCGAATGCTATTCCATTAGCAGAACGATTAAATTTTGATTTAGGAAACATGCCACTGGCTACGTCACCGGCATCAATTGGTATTGCTCTAGCAAAATTGAGTGATGGTATTTTATTAGATTTGGAGCTTTCTGCACTTGAAAGTGAGGGACGGGGAGAGGTTATATCTAGCCCAAGACTTATAGCAACCAATCAACAGCCCGCATTGATTGAATCAGGTGAAGAGATACCTTATCAGGAGGCGACGTCTAGTGGTGCAACTGCTGTATCTTTTAAAAAAGCAGTATTAAGTTTAAGGGTTACTCCACAAATTACTCCTGATAATAAAATTTTAATGGATTTAAAAATTAATCAGGATATACCTTCGCCTAAGGTTTTTAATGGTGTACCAACTATTTTGACAAAAGAAATTCAAACGAGTGTTTTAGTGAATAATGGTCGTACAATTGTTCTAGGTGGAATTTATAAACAAGATAAAAATAATGAGGTCAATCGCGTTCCTTTTTTAGGAGATTTGCCGATTGTAGGGGCATTATTTAGAAATCAAGTGTTGTCGACACGAAATGAGGAGTTGCTCATTTTCATTACTCCTAGGATAATATCAAACAATTTATCGCCAAAATCGTTTGGCAAGCAGAAGTTTGTACGAAATGTAAGATTAAAAACGTTTGGTAAGCAAGCAGGAAAGACAGATTAAGTTTTTCTTGAATGTACTATGTTTAATCAAATATGAGAGGCTTTTTCTCATATTCAGCTGAAGGGGTATGTAATTAAAAATGAGCATAGTTAAAGTACGAAACATATTTTTAATAGGGCCTATGGGAGCAGGTAAAAGCACAATAGGCCGTACTTTGGCAAAGGAGCTCAAACTTGAGTTCTACGATTCTGACGAAGTAATAGAAGAGCGTGCAGGAGCCGATATCTCTTGGATATTTGATATTGAAGGGGAGGAGGGATTTCGTCGCCGAGAGCAGAAAGTCATTGATGAGTTAACACAAAAAACAAATATTGTTTTAGCAACTGGCGGTGGTGTAGTTATGACGCCTGAAAATCGCAACGCTTTAGCTGGACGAGGAACAGTTATCTATTTGAAAACTTCCCTGCAACAACAATACGAACGCACAAAACGCGATACAAAACGACCATTACTGCAAACGGAAGATTTAGAAAGTCGATTAGAAATGCTGCGCGATGAAAGAGAGCCATTTTATGATGAACTGGCTGATATTAGCTTTGAGACGGATAAATTAACTGTAAAAGCTGTAGCAAATAATATTATTAAATACATCTATGGCGAAGTTTGATTTATATAAGGAATTGGTAGTTCATTTACCTGGTCAGGAATATCCTATTGTCATAGGGTATGATGCTTTAATTGATTCTGCTGTTCTTAATCGTTATGTCACCGGTGAGCAAGTACTTATCGTAACCAATGATAAAATTGCATCGCTCTATCTTGGCTATCTGCAAACAGCGTTTAAAGATAAGCAATGTGATGTAGTTATTCTTAAAGATGGTGAAGAATTTAAAAATCAACAAAGCCTGTCTGCTATCTATGATGAATTAATCGCTAAGCATCACCACCGAGATAGCACTCTAATTGCTCTTGGTGGAGGTGTCGTTGGTGATATTACAGGATTTGCAGCAGCAACTTATCAGCGTGGAGTAAAATTTATACAAATACCTACTACTCTATTAGCGCAAGTTGATGCGTCAGTAGGTGGCAAAACAGCTATCAATCATCCACAAGGTAAAAATATGATTGGTAGTTTTTATCAACCTACGGCCGTAATTATTGATTTAAATACTTTAAAAACTCTGCCTATGCGAGAGCTCAGAGCTGGATTTGCCGAGATTATCAAATATGCATTATTGACCGGTGGCGCATTTTTTGACTTGGTTTGGGCTGTATTACAAGAAGGATTAGAGACTAATTCTTCAAAAAATTTAGCTGAGGTAATTAGTTACTGTTGTCAGATTAAAGCCAGTTACGTTGAACAAGATGAGTATGAAATAACAGGCCAGCGTGCTTTTTTAAATTTAGGTCATACTTTTGCGCATGCACTTGAAGCCTGTACTCATTATAGTCGTTGGTTACATGGTGAAGCAGTTGCGATTGGTCTTTATTGTGCGGCATTATTATCGCAGCAGTGTGCTCATCTGGATAAAGAGGTTGTCAATAATATCGACAAAATGCTGTTAATGGCAAAGTTACCTCGGCGAATTCCGAAAGACATTGATCTTGAATCAGTACGAGCAACGATGTCGCAGGATAAAAAAATCAAAAATAAAAATTTGCGCTTCATATTAATGAGAGCAGCAGGAAATTGTTACATTGAAGATAAGGTATCAGAGGACTTGTTGCGCTCAATTTTGCAAGCTGCAGTTGAAGGAGAATAACAATGCAAAATATGACACAGGAATCAGAGAATAAGGAAATAATAACTTCTGTTAAAAATATTTTTAAACCTAGTGCCTGGCTTACCAAAATTGATTTCATTAATCATTTAGTTCTTTTCAACAATGCGCTGGCAGTCGTCCTGGCAGAAGAAGGGGGTGGAAAAACAACCTTTGTTGAATTATTGCAAACCTCACTGGATGCTCAAATAAAAGCGCAGATAATTAAGGCCATCCCTCCATTTAATCAAACTAGTTTATTGCTTCAATTGGCAACAACATTCCATTTGAGGACTGATACTGAGCTGACTACTGCCAAAATCATCGAACAAATTAATGAAAGAAAGGCTCATATATTACTTATTATCGATGATGCTCAGCATGTGTCCGATACTTTTTTACAAGAAGTGTTGCTTGAATTAAAACAGCAGGGAGAGCAGGGATATTTTCACATTTGTCTGGTTTCCGACTTTTCTTTAGTTGCAAGTTTGAATAAGTTAGAAGCAGCCTCGTTAGAGCATTTAATTCATCGCATAGAACCTGGTGCACTCACTGAGAGTGAAACAAAAACTTACCTCTTAAGTAATTTGCCAGCTTTGAAGCGTATTGATCAAACTATGTCAGACAAACGGCTAGCGCAGTTTTACCAACTAACAGGTGGTAATATTGCGCGTATCAATAAAGAAATGACCAATTATTTTTGTCCGGAATTAAAATCAGTAACCACGGAGAAATCGTCTGCTTCCAAGTACATTGGTTTAACCGCAACCTTAACTGTGGCTTTATTAGCTTCAGTCTATATTTGGCAAAATCAGGATCTATTTAAGCAAACAACACCTTCTTCTCAAGAATCGGAACGTGTAGCAATTAAGCAGCAGCAGTTACCTTCAGTTATTGCTCAAGCCCCAACAATGCAAAGAGAGGAGCCTGCTTTAGTCAGCCAGTTACCGAGCTACAATAAAGGAATGACCAGTTACATTCCCGCTCTCCATATTTCAGCCGTCCGTCAAGAAGTGCAGCCACCACCTTTAAGGCGGGTTGTCGACATTAGTTTGGATGAAGAAGAAGTCGACAATTCGTTAGTGGTCATGGATAAAGTGGTCGTGATTCCTAAAACGATAACATCCCCACAGATTAAGCAGGTGGCAAATTTAGAGAGAAATGTTGTTTCTTCAAGAGAGACTCCGAAACCAATGAGGCAGCCTTCTTTGGCAACGACTAATAATGTTGTTGCTTCGAAGGTTCCTGAAGCTAAAGTGGAACGTTATACGGTTCAACTGCTTGCTAGTCAGAACCTTGAAGATGTTAAACGTTTTATTAATCTTCATCATTTAACGGATAGCAAGATTCGTACGACAAAGAGCAAGGGTGCAAACTGGTATGTTTTAACTATCGGTGAATACGGACGCGTGGAGCAGGCACAACAAGTGGCCAAAAATTTGCCTACTACAATTACTCAGTTTAAACCCTGGATCCGCTCAACATCAGGGCTTCCAGCATTAGGTTGAACTCGTCGGGGCTAGATTGTTTGGGGTACTTTTCTTCTAGCCCACGTGCGATAACCAATGACTGCCATGATTGTATATATAGTCATTAAAAAACAATGAAATGGTATATGTTTATGAAAATACATATACGCAAAAATGGCATCAGTAATAAACCAGAGAATCCAGGTTGCGATCATTTTATAACACATTAGCCATTGAGCAGCCAAACTCAACGATGTCGTCATTGCGTCCAGTAGTGCAATATCTGAGTAGGTAAAGACAAGTAACAAGCTTATTATAAAAATAAAAAGACAACTAATGACGCCTGCAATTATCATCCACTGTGTTATAGAAAGTTTGGTAATGATAGGAGCTTCTTGATTCGCTGGGGGTACACGCCAAAGATACCAGCCATAGCAAGTACTAAGAAAATAAAACGATTCAAGTGCCATATCCGCATAAATTCCCTTCTGCCAATACAGCCAGGCATTCAATACAGTAGCAAACAGGCTAATAAGCCATGCCTTTCGGTCAAGACGAATAAAATAATAGGTGGCCAATAAGGACGCTACGGTTCCTAAAAAATCTAAAAGCATGACTTAGAGGGTATTAGTAATCGGTTTTAAAGCTTTATATTTTAACATGAGTTCTAATTGAAAAGGTGTATTTTCAAAAAACAAGGGAACTTGGTATAAATCTTGTTTAATTTTTACAAGTTTAACAATTTTAAACTCGAACTGTTCCTACAGTACCTGCGATTTAATTCTGTTTTTGGAATTTAAGCCAGTAAAATTTTATAGTAAACTGCAAATTATGAGAAATTTATAAGTTCGATTAAAATTAGAATTTAGCGTAGCCAAGGAGAGAAAACCATGTATAAAAGGGTGTTATTCGCGACAGATTTTGACGAAGTGGGAATAAAAGCAGCCCATAAGGCGAAAAAAATTGCTGATGAAAATGGAGCTGATCTACTTTTAGTTCATGTCGTGGAGCCAATTCCAGCATATGCTTACCCTGGCTTTGCAGGATTTGCTGAAGTAGAGGTTTCAATTCGTGAACAGGCGGAAAAGGAATTATCAACTTTAGCTAAAAAACTTGGCGTCGACAGCGCACATTGCATGATTGAATTTGGTTCGACCAAAAATGAAATTTTACGCGTTGCACAAGAGAAAAAAATTGATTTAATTGTCACTGGCAGTCATGGCAAACATGGTCTTGCCTTGTTATTGGGCTCTACTGCCAATGCTATTCTGCATGGTGCTGAATGCGATGTTCTTATCGTGCGTCCAAAGGTTGATTAATTACAGCGATAGGCAAGTTTGTGTGCATTTGCTTTTTCTTTTTGATGGGTATTTATTGGAAATTCAGTAAATACCTTTACTAAATCCCAACGATTTTCCTGGGCATATTTTTGAGTAGGCATTCGATTATCTTTAATTTCCTCTCTTTTGAGGTTCATTTGTAGGATTTTCTTATTTCTTCAGCAGTAATGTTCTCTCTAAACAAATCAACCATCATTCATACCTCGGCACAGGCGTTAGTTTCGAATTGAAAACCAACTAAAAGACAGAATGAAATCTGAAACTAAATTTTCAAAATACAATTAGTCAATAATGAAGAATATGCCTCATTTATAAAGAAATCATTTAAGATAAGTACGCAAAAATGCTTCGTGTAACGGGGGTTTTGCTTCATTCGAAGATTTGGTAGATGTTAATAACTCGTTGACAAAATTTGTCAGCGAGTTATTAACCATGTAGGGATGACAGGGAATACTACCTAATTAATCCTGTTGAGATCATAAATTAGTTTAAAATACTGCGAATAGCTCCTGTTCTTGAGTTTTCATCAGCGTTTTTATAAGTATTCTCAAAGTTATTTTCCAGTCCTTGTTTGTTATTACTACGCTTGAAGAGGCCAAAACTACTACTATGTTCATAACCATATTGGTGCACGGCTTTTACCAACGCGCTCTTATCGTTAGTTTCGATAAACTTCAGAGTCAACTCAACAGCCTTGGCTGATCTGGAATGCGGATTTTGTTTCGCATACTTAAGAACATCGTCCCAGTTTTGGCAAGTATTTTTCTTCTGCTTAAATAGAGAAGATTGAGCTGCATACAAAGATTCATAAACTTTTTGAAACTCAGCAAAAAGATGCTTATCTGCTATTGTTTTTAAGCGCACCATGTTTTCTGCAGTGCATACGTCAGGTTGTTCTTTTGTCAAGAGATAGGCTCTTGTGCAACCTGCTATATCTTTTTGCGAATCATAATAGTCTGGATTAAAAATCTCATAAGAGAGCATTTGATTGACAAGAGGTGCATTATTATTTTTTACGGCATTTGCAAGAGGTGTTAAGCCTTCTTCATTCATTTGTTGTAATGAATCATAAGAAATTAATCGGTCAGCTAGGTCGTCCTGATTACCTTGAAAGGCTAATGCCAAGACTTCTTTGTACTGTTTTTTGTCAGAATTAAGAACAGTAATATCTATTTTTCCTAATTTTGCAGCTAAGCACAGTACTGCATCCCAACGAGCTGATTTTGCGGCCAATAAAATGGGCGAGTTTCCCTCTTTATTACGTTGCTCCAAAGAAACTCCATCGATTTTTCTAACAACATCTGCGAACAAATCCGCTTGTTCTGCTTTACTTAGAAGAACATGAAGAAGAGTATTCCCGGTGTTAGTGTAATAGTAACCAGTAGAGGCTTGAGCTGTGAGCAATTTTTTAGCTACATCGAATTGGTCGTTATTAGCTGCATTAAGTAAAGCACTACCATATTTTGCTAGCTCTTCCTGCTTTGGATCTACCGGAAATTCAGCAAAAACCGCAACTAAATCCCAACGTTTTAGTTGAACTGCTTTTTGAATAGGGCTACCATCACTCAGTTTCGCTTCTCTTATACTGAGTTTTCCTTGCAGTAATTTTCGCAAATCTTCTGGAGTTACTGTTTCCCATGTGTGTGTCGGCTGGAGTAGTTGTACAGTTTCATCTTGCTTGGCTTCTGCTGCTAACTGACGTATTTCTTGGTACTGTAAATGATCATTTATATCAGTTTTTCCGAGTTTCTTTGCCAAACAACCGACTGCCTTCCAGTTATTTGATTTTGCTGCCAACAAAATGGGCGCTACTCCCTCTTTATTGCGCCGTACCAAAGTGCTTTCACCGGTTTTTTGAATAACTTGTTCTAATAGTTCATCTTGTCCTTTATTTATAAGGATATGCAGTAAACCATTTTCCGAACCACTAAAATAGTATCCGGTAGAAGCTCCAGCATCGAGCAATTTTTTAGCTACCTCAAATTGATCGGCATTAACAGCATCAAGCAAAGCGCTACCATATTTTGCTTGCGACTCTTGACTTAATGTTACTGGAAACTCGGCAAAAACCGCGACTAAATCCCAACGCTTGAGTGAAGCTGCCTTTTCAATGAGTGAGCTACCGCTGCTCAATTTTTGCTCACGAATGTCTAGTGTACCTTGCAGTAATTTTCGCAAATCATCTGGCGTCATTGTTTCTAAAGTTGGTGTTTGAAGTCCTTTTAATAATCCTACAATTTCATTTTGGTTTGCTGTTTCTGCTAGCTTAGCAGCTTCTGCATACTGAAGGTTATCTTCAAGAGTTTCTTTTCCTAATTTAGTTGCCAAAGCAGAAACTATCTCCCAATTATTTGATTTTGCTGCTAATAAGATGGGACTATCACCTTCTTTATTGCGTCGTTTCAGAGTAGTTGCATAGGCTTTGTCGATAATTTGTTTGAGTAATTCATTTGGTCCTTTTTTCTTAAGAAGGGTATGCAGTAAGTTCTCACCACTATCACTAAAAAAATACCCAACAGAGGCTCCGGCAGTGATTAATTTCTTGGCAAGATCAAATTGGTCGGCCTGAACCGCAGTCAGTAGAGCACTGCCGTATCTTGCTTTATCTTCTTCAGTTGCATTTACAGGAAATTCAGCAAACACTTCAACTAAATCCCACTGTTTTCCTTGAGCGAATTTTTGAATAGGAGTTTGATTATCTTTAATCTCTTCTCTTTTTTGGGGTTCTTTAGTAAGGATTTCTCTTATTTCTTGAGCAGTAATCTTATCTTTGAACAAATCAGTCATAATAATACCTCAAATGATAGGGTTATTTTGGTGTGCAATTTTAATTCAAATAAAAAATAAAATAAACATTTTATTTTTTAGACGGATAATAACTTAAACCTTTAAATATTTTGATTTTTTAATCATATTTTTGTAAATATTAATGGATATTAATCCAGGCAGGGCATTATAAACTTTAGTTATTAAGGAATTATTAAATGCAACAGGCAGGAGGCAATTTGTAGAGAACAAAAAACTGTTATAAAAAAATTTTCAGTAAAAAATTAGATCCCCATGTGGGGTCAGGTAATCATCAATGAATCAGAATAATCGGAGTTCCCAATATTCGCGAATAGCAATTATCATTACAGGCAATCAGGAACTCTCAGTTAACGTTTATGCAATCTCAAGTGCTTCTTCTTTGAGCGATTTTATAATTGCAGGCCGTTTCTGCAAAGTTGCAAAATACCGGGGTAAATGATCCCAGGCTTTTAAATCAATCTTAAATTTTGTAGCCCATAAAAGAATGACGAACATGTAGGCATCTGGCAGGGTAAAATGCTCACCCATAAGATATTGATGTTTTAAATGTTTATCGATAAAGCCCAATTTGGTCTTTATGAGAGGAATAAAAATTTTGTCCTTAAGTTCTTGAGAAATAGTACTGTTAAATAGATTGCCAAAACTTTTGTGTAATTCGGTTGTTATAAAATTCATCCACTCAAGAGTACGATAACGGCTAAGATCTCCCACTGGCGGCAACAACTCTCGAGCATGAAATTTATCGGCCAAATATTGTTGGACTACTGCGTTTTCTGTAAGTATTTGACCATTATCTAATTCAAGTGCGGGTACGGCACCTTTGGGGTTAATTTTTAGAAAATCCTGAGCGCTTTCAGTTTTTTTAGTTTGTAGATTCACGGCTTCGTAGTTACAATCGACATTAATTTCGTTGATAACAATGCGCACAGCCAGAGAGCATGCTCCTTTGGCAAAAAATAATTTCATCATAAATCCCCTATAGTGGTGGTTTGGCTATCTATTTTTAACCTATTTGCACAGGGTTAGACAAGTAGAAATTATTCTAAGATTTAGTGGGTCGCGTAGTAAAACTTTTATTGCTGGTAACGATAGAAAGTTGTCTTAAATCAAGACGACTAATAAGCATCATCATGGTTGTATTATCAATTTTTCCGCTTTTTCTTAGTGCACGTAGTTCTTGGCGAGCGCCGTCTAAACCAGCTAATCGTAACTCCTGCTCGATGGCCATAGAAAATTTACTCGAATTACTCTCGTTGTCTATGTCAATATTCGATGCGAGAAATTGGTTTAGTGTTGCTAAAATAGAATTTCCTATTTGTTTGCAAATATCGGATTCATGCTCGTCCATGTTGTCACATAATTTTTTCATTCTTTTTTCAATAGCTTTAATTCCTGCCCCAACCGCAGCAATAATAGCTTCTTTTTCTTCATCATAAGGCGCATCAGTAATTAAACCTTTTAATCCAGGCAACATCCGGGGTAATGCAAGCATACTCACGAGCAATGAGCAAAGCACGACACCAACGGCAATAGTGATTAATAAATCCCGTTCAGGAAATGGTGCTCCATCAGGCATCAGGGTAGGAAGAGATAAGATGGCTGCCAAGGCTATTGCCCCGCGTACCCCTCCTAAAGAAATGACAGCGATTACTCTTAAGCGAGGTCGCGACCAGGTTTTTTGACGGTGACGTGCGATGAGGGCTTCCAAAGGAAGCGTTAAGTAAATCCATAAAAAACGCAAGGCAATGAGTGAAAAAGTAATAATGACAATAATCGTCGCACAATAAGGGACACTACTGTGAGTGTGAGCCAACAATTCTAATGAGTTAGCGACATAAATCCCTAAAAGAATAAAGATTGCTCCATTTAGAATAGCTTCAATCATGCCGCGAGCAAAATGACCTTCAATTCGCATGGTCGCTAACGTTCTATCTAAAAAACCTGCTTGGTCAATTGTAAAACCCGCAGCAACAGCGGCAAGAATCCCTGAAACCCCAAGCTTCTCCGCAATAAGATAGGCAGTAAATGGCAAAAGGATTAGCAATAGATTCTCAGTTGTTGTTTCATGAGTATTATGGATACTAAGACGGCCTAAAAGCATAATAAAAAGATAAGTGAGGCTTGCTCCTATTGTAAGACCGCCTAAGCCAATTACAAAAAGACTAAGTGTTGCTTGCGATAGTGAAAAAAGACCAGTTAGCATTGCTGTTAAGGCCAATTTGAATGAAACCAGACCGGAGGCATCATTTAAAAGTGCTTCGCCTTGTAAAATATTAATAAGACGTTCGGGGATTTTCTCTCTAGCTGCTAAGGAGCGTAACGCAACAGCATCAGTAGGAGAGAGCGCTGCTGCTAAAGCAAAAGAAGCAGGCAAAGGAATTAGAGGGATTAACCAATGAATGAGATACCCCATGCCAATGGTTGTAAAAAATACTAAACCAATAGATAACATGATAATAGGTCTGGTATTGGATAAAAATTCTCTCTTGGGAAAACGCCAACTATCAATGAACAAAAGAGGGGGGATGAACAGCAACATAAAAAGTTCGGGATTAAATCCTACATGAGAACCAGGAAAAAGAAGCCCAACTAATATACCAATACCAATTTGTATGAGCACCGCGGGTATGGATGGAATGAATCGTCTAATAATATCTGAAACTACAAGCAAAAATAAAAACATAAGGCAAATTAAGACATTTTCCATGTTGTGTAGCACTCCAGATGTTTAAACTTATAAGGTGGTAAATAAACTATGGTTACCATTTTATAGTTTGTTCTCTTCTAATTGATGAGATTGTGCCATTCTACGCATAGTTAAGGAATATTTTACTTAAAACGCTTCATTGTGTGGGATAGTAACCTCCGTCACCTGGAAGGGAGATTACTTTGTTTATACTAGAAGGTTTTGTTGAACCGAAATTTACTCAACTACTTTGGGGAAATGCTCGGTAACTGAGCGATTATCACCATAATAGATAACTTTCGCTTCTTCAATAAAAACTCGGTATTGATTAACCCCTGCAGCAGCAATGTGCTCAAGAAAGGTAGGATAGGTAATTTTTTTCTTTTGCACATTCATGATTGCCTGCATTAGCTTTTGTTGGTCAAATTGTTTAGCAAGAAAGGGCGTAGAAATCGGTAGCTCTTCTTGATGGGTTAGTTGTGATGAGAATTCATAGACTATTTTCATGTTTTCTAAATCAACCTCATAGTTTTTCACATGGATGGCTGTCAATCGTTTAACATGCTCTAAAAAATCAACTTGATCTTCAAGACAGTCTTTTATTGACATTTTAATGATGTTAGCGACATCGTTCATTTTTATTCTCCTGTAGATGTAAAAATGAGAATTTTAAAATGAGATAAAGACGGGGTATTGGAAAAATACGACAAGCAAAAAAATTTAAACTTGAGAAGGAGTCATATTAGAAAACTCTTTAAAATCATTGATAAAATGCGCTTGATCATAATAATTACATTTTTCCACAATGTCTTTCCAGCTCAATCCCTCATTAAGAAATTTGACAGCAGATTGGAAGCGCTTCAATAGAAGAAATTTTTTTGGTGTAAGACCAACTAATTCTTTGAAGCGGCGTTCTATTGTCCTAATTGTATAGCCAGAAATTTCCTCGAGATATTTAGTCTGATAATTGGAGTCACTCATTGTCTGTTGAATGAGAGCTATAAAATTATAATCGAGTCTTTTATTAGCCTTGCCAGTTTGTAAATGATTAAAAAACTTTTTCAGATGGATAGTCAGTTTATTTAATGAGTATCTCTTAGATAACAGCTCTTCCAATTTTTCATGTGCAGAACCAGTTATAAGATCACAAAAATTAAAAGCATTATTTATAAAATTCTCAGAGGGCTCATTTATCAGGCAAGCCATGGCCCAAGGATAAAATTTTATTAAAAGGGTTTTTGTGCCAATTGTGGAGCATTGATATTTTCTAGAGTTTGTTTGCAATCCACTTAAGCCACAACGGCTTAACTGAATGTTTTCATTATTATTTAATAATAATAGCGATCCTGTATACTGATATCCCAGCACAATATACAAGTCAGGGGATACTGTATAAGGTAAGATTGTTTGTTGTTGGTCATTGTCATGAATTTCAATGCTTTTGATTAGCGGAAAATTGATCAAACACGTTCCCCTCGAATACTAAAAAATTTTAATCATACTCCGTATTTGGGTTATGGATAGTTATTTCTAAGAAGTAACATTTAACAATTACATGTATACGGTGATTTATGTTACTAGCAGAATTAGATTTGGATGCTTTATATAACATTCTTGATTGTGAAAAGTTGAAAGAATTAATTGGGATATTTGGTGAAGAAAGAATTCGCCAATTCCTGGCTGAGTCTTCTAATCATCCCGTTTTGCAATATCACTTCAGTCGGACAATGCAATCTTTTGCATTATTCATTAATGATGCTCCAAGTTATCCTTTAATCATTCTTTGGAGTATTCTCGGATTAATCAATCTAGGATTGATTGCCTTAACCGTGATTACTGTGAGTGTTGTTTTATTTACAGTTGGCTTAAGCGTTTTTTATTTTATTGCTAACTACCTTGAGATGCAGAAGGCAGAATATAAATTTGAGAAATTTTTGCAATTTATTGATCTGAAAAACAGAGTGATTGATTTAATCTTCGAAAGAGAGGGGATACAACTTGAGCTCGAAGAAAAACCCTCATTTAAGGATAAAAAGAAACTGACAAGGATTAGAGATTCGGTGGGTTTAACGCTTTTTACGGCAAGCACATTATTTGGAACTTTTTTTCTGGGAATCAATGCAATTGTAGCGTCTTTTGGAGCAACAATTCTTTTGAGTGCCTTAACAGGACCCCTCGGGCTTATGATTACCTTAAGTATTTGTTGTGGTGCAGGAATATGTTTTGGTATTAACTATTACCAAATGAGCAAACGCGAGGATGAGAAACAATTCGAACAGAAATATTTAACGACTCTATTCAATAAAAAAAACAGCCTATGTCAGCACTATCGGGAAAAGAAGAAATTAATGGACCTTACGGGCGATGAGCAAGAATCCAACGAGTCTTATCAAGCTGCCAAAAAAATTAAAAGGAAAGAAAATGATTCTGCAAAAACAAATTATTCTCTTCCTTTTTTTGAGAAAAGAATGATAGTAGCTGGTCCTACTTTTTTAACTAATCCCAATTCCCTGAAGTTGGAAATTTAAATTCAAATTGATCTGCTATTAATTTCAGCCACTTGAGGGATTTTTAGCTTATTTTAAATAAACGTCGTTTTAAATAATCTTATAGTGCTATAGTTATCAAATTATGCTCTTTTTTATTGTGATGTAGATAAATCTATTTGAGGATGGATGGCTAGAGACGTTATGAACACGAAAAGTAGCAAAACACAAACAGTAGTATTGGCGTTGTTAGCCATTTTGCCTTTACTTTTCGCTTGCAGTGAGAAAAAAAAACCGGCAGAGGAAGCGCCTCTGGTCACTGTGGTTACTTTAAAAACAGAACCATTTACCCTCACTGCCGAATTGCCTGGTCGCACGCGTCCTTATCGTGTGGCTGAAGTGAGACCGCAAGTAGGCGGTATTATTTTAAAACGTCAATTTATTGAGGGTAGTGATGTAAAAAAGGGACAATCTTTATATCAAATCGATCCGGCACCTTACATAGCTGCTTACGATAATGCAAAAGGGGAGTTGGCTAAAGCAGAGGCCAATGCGCAAATTAACCATCTAACGGTAAAGCGTTACCAACCCTTATTAGGTACAAATTTTGTCAGTCGTCAAGATTATGATACTGCTGTTGCTAATGCCAAGCAGGCTGATGCAACAGTTGTAGCAGCTAAAGCAAATCTGAAAACGGCTTACATCAATCTTGTTTATACAAAAGTAATCTCACCACTTAGTGGGCGAATTGGTAAATCGAACGTTACGGAAGGGGCATTAGTTACTGAAAACCAGACAACAGCGTTAACTACTGTACATCAACTGGATCCCATTTATGTTGATGTTACACAATCGAGTGCCGATTTTTTGCGCCTGAAGCGTGAGTTTGCCAAAGGATTTCTTAAGCAAGGTCATGATAATGTTGTTGTCGAATTAATTTTAGAAGATGGTACACACTATGGTAAAACGGGAACTTTAGAATTCTCTGATGTTACTGTGGATGAAACGACAGGATCGTTTACTGTACGCGCTATTTTCCCTAATCCTAACTATGAATTGCTCCCTGGGATGTTTGTACGCGCGATTTTAAAAGAGGGTATGAAAGAACAGGCAATTCTTGCTCCACAGCAGGGGATTACCCGTAATGCTCGTGGTCAAGCAACGGCCCTTATTGTTGACACTAAAGGTAAGGTCGTTTTACGCGAAGTAGTAACCGCAAAGGCAATTGGCGATAAATGGCTTATTGTAAGTGGTCTTAATGCCGGTGATAAGATCATTGTAACTGGTCAGTTGAAAATTAAGCCTGGAATGACGGTAAGATTTGTAGAGGCTAATGAAAAGCCTAGTAACACCACTGACGATAAACATACATCAACAGATAGTTCCATAAAGGGTAATTAGAGAATGTCTAATTTTTTTATAGACAGACCCATTTTTGCTTGGGTGTTAGCGATACTTGTCATGTTGGCAGGGGTAATTGCTATCTTTAATTTACCAATAGCACAATATCCAACCGTAGCACCACCTGCAATTCAAATCGCGGCAACTTATCCAGGGGCTGATGCTGCAACTGTTGCAGACACTGTGACCCAAGTTATTGAACAGAATATGAGCGGGATTGATAAGTTGTTGTATATCTCTTCTCAAAGTGATTCCTCAGGTTCAGTGACTATTACTCTGACCTTTGACGCTAGCGCCGATCCCGACATAGCACAAGTGCAGGTACAAAATAAATTACAACTTGCCATGCCACTGCTTCCTCAAGAGGTGCAGGAATTAGGAGTAAATGTTAAGAAATCTAGTAGTGGTTACCTTCTTGTTCTTGGGGTAATTTCTGAAGATGGGAGCATGGATCAATATGATCTTGCTGACTACCTTGCCTCAAATATCCAAGATCCTGTTAGTCGCCTCAATGGTGTGGGCGATGTCGAGTTATTTGGTGCTCAATATGCCATGCGAATTTGGTTAGATCCTCATAAGCTAAATAATTATCAGTTAATGCCCAGTGATGTAATTCTGGCTATTCGAGCACAAAATAACCAAATTGCCGCTGGACAACTGGGAGGTACGCCCGCTGTTGCTAATCAACAACTTAATGCTTCTATTATTGCTCAAACCCGTCTAAAGACACCGGAGGAGTTTGGAAAAATTTTGTTAAAAGTTAACAAGGATGGTTCTCAAGTTCGTTTAAAAGATGTGGCTCATATCGAATTGGGCGGGGAAAATTACGTTATGATTTCTCGCTATAATGGTACTCCCGCGGCAGGCTTAGGCATTAAACTTGCGACAGGCGCAAACGCGCTTGATACTGCTGCAATAATAAAGAATGAAATTGCTGAAATGGCACCTTTTTTCCCAAAAGGCTTTAAGGTGGTCTATCCCTACGATACAACACCCTTTGTAAAAATTTCTATTGAGGAAGTCGTTAAAACACTCATTGAAGCAATTATTCTCGTTTTTCTGGTGATGTATCTTTTTCTGCAAAATTTTCGTGCGACACTGATTCCAACGATTGCCGTCCCTGTGGTGTTGTTGGGTACATTTGCAATTTTGTCTATTTTTGGTTTTAGCATTAATACCTTAACCATGTTTGGGATGGTTTTAGCAATAGGTTTATTAGTTGATGATGCGATCGTTGTCATAGAAAATGTCGAGCGTGTCATTGTCGAAGAGAAATTAGAACCGAAGGCAGCCACTCGTCGTTCCATGGCGCAAATTCAAGGGGCTTTGGTAGGAATTGCGACAGTATTATCAGCTGTTTTCATTCCAATGTCTTTTTTTGGCGGATCAACAGGGGCAATTTATCGGCAGTTTTCCCTTACGATTGTATCTGCTATGGTACTTTCTGTTTTGGTTGCTTTAATTTTAACTCCTGCACTTTGTGCAACTCTCTTAAAACCAATGTCAGTGAAAGAAATCCATCAGCGAAAAGGATTTTTTGGTTGGTTTAATCATAGTTTTGAACGTGTTACTCACCTCTATCACGATGCGGTTAAAAAAATTCTTTATCAAACCGGGCGGTATTTACTGATTTATTTATTAATTGTTGTGGGTGTGGGCTATTTATTTCTTACATTGCCTTCATCTTTTTTACCTGACGAGGATCAGGGAATGTTGCTAACGATGATGCAATTACCTGCAGGTGCTACCATAGAACGCACACAAAAAGTTGCTGATCAAGTAACGGACTACTACCTTACAAAAGAAAAAAACAATGTCGTTTCCGTGTTTACAGTGGTTGGTTTTGGCTTTAATGGTCAAGGACAAAATACCGGGCTTGCGTTTGTTACCCTAAAAGATTGGGACGAACGTAAGGGGGCTGCAAATAAAGTCGATGGCATTATCTCAAGAGCAACGAATGCTTTTTCACATATTAAAGATGGATTGGTTTTTCCCTTCAATTTACCTGCGATTATTGACTTGGGTACTGCTACAGGTTTTGATTTTGAATTGATTGATAGAGGTGCTGTAGGCCATGAAAAATTAACTGCAGCGCGTAATAAACTTTTGGAGATGGTAAAAAAACACCCTGAAACGCTAGTACGTGTTCGTCCTAATGGATTAGAGGATACACCACAATTTAAGCTTGAGATTGATCAGGAAAAAGCAGAGGCTTTGGGTGCTTCAATTAATGATATTAATCAAACAATTTCCACTAATTTAGGAAGCACCTATGTCAATGATTTTATTGATAGAGGCCGAGTGAAGAAAGTGTATGTACAAGCTGAGGCTAAATTTCGCATGCTACCAAACGATATCAAAGAGTGGTATGTCAGAGGACAAGATGGACAAATGATTCCATTTTCAGCATTTGCTACGAGTCGTTGGGAATTTGGTTCGCCGCGTTTGGAACGCTACAATGGTTTGCCATCTATGGAGATTTTGGGAGAAGCTGCACCAGGTAAAAGTACGGGTGAAGCAATGCTATTAATGGAAAAATTGGCATCCAAACTTCCTGCTGGGATAGGTTATGATTGGACCGGTATGTCTTATCAGGAACGTTTATCTGGCTCTCAAGCGCCTATGCTCTATACAATTTCACTAATCGTCATTTTTTTATGTCTGGCGGCATTATATGAAAGTTGGTCTATTCCTTTTTCAGTCATGTTGGTAGTGCCTTTAGGTGTTATTGGGGCATTATTGGCTACCTCATTGCGAGGATTAAGTAATGATGTTTATTTCCAGGTAGGTCTTTTGACCACCATTGGTTTATCTGCAAAAAACGCCATTTTGATCGTTGAATTTGCTAAAGATTTAATTGAAAAAGAAGGTAAAAGTTTGGTTGAAGCAACACTTGAAGCTTCACGAATGCGTTTGCGTCCTATCTTGATGACGTCTATGGCATTTATTTTTGGTGTTCTCCCTCTCGTGGTTAGTACTGGGGCCGGCTCTGGAGCTCAGAATGCAGTAGGTACAGGGGTTGCTGGAGGAATGTTCACTGCAACCATCCTTGCTATCTTTTTTGTGCCTGTGTTTTTTGTTGTTGTTCGTCGCTATTTTAGTAAAGACAAGGAATGAGATCGCACTGCTCTAAATTCATATCATTCTCGCGCAAGGGAATCTTCCAAACAAAGAAGAGAATTAATAGAATGAATAGATTCCCGTCTGCATAGAATAGCACTATATAAACAGGACAATAAAATTGGTATAAAATTAAAAAAGTACAGAATCGACACCTTGGCTAAAGTTAGATTAATTTCGCATTTGCCCGTAAACTCGGTATAATCTTTTCATTTTATTATGAATAAGCATGAAGCTGCTGCGTGGATTAGAAAACATCCCTGATTTTTCCCAGGGCACGGTTGCAACGATTGGCAATTTTGATGGTGTGCACCGAGGGCACCAGGCTTTATTGAAAAAGCTGCGTATTCAAGCAGATAAAATGCGATTACCTTTAGTTGTTTTGTTGTTTGAACCTCAGCCTGGTGAGTTTTTTTATAGACAACAAGCTCCTGCAAGGCTAACAAGCTTGCGCGAAAAAATAGATGTACTCAAGCGCTGTAATGTTGATTATGTTTGTTGTCTGAAATTTAATAAAGAACTCGCTTTAATGACAGCGCAAGATTTTGCAAGGCATTATTTCTTTTCACTGTTGCAAATAAAGTATTTGCTAGTAGGTGAAGATTTCCGTTTTGGCCAACAACGAAAAGGAGATGTTCATCTAATTCGAGAGATAGGTAAAGATATAGATTGTCTTGTTGAAACGTTTCCCGATGTCTCTTTGGATAGCCAACGTGTAAGTTCAACCAAGGTAAGAGAGGCTTTGGCAAAAGGTGATCTTGTGCAAGCTTCCCGATTATTAGGAAGAACCTATAGCCTTTGTGGTCGAGTGACTAAAGGCGATGGACGTGGCAGGCAATGGGGAATACCTACGGCTAATTTAAGCATGCATAAACTTTCATTGCCGTTAAGAGGAGTATTTTGCGTACAGATTAAGAGAAAAGATGTCTGGCTTTCTGGAGTGGCTAACTTAGGAAGTAGACCTACTGTAGACGGAACTAAAAATATTCTTGAAGTTCATCTGTTTGATTTTGATGAGAATCTGTATGGTGAAATGTTACAAGTGTTTTTCTTGCACAAATTGCGAGATGAGATTAAATTTTCTTCAGTGGATGCTTTGATAAAACAAATCCATGACGATGTTGATATGGCTAAAGCACGATTTCGCGCTGGCCCTAATTCAAACTTAACGTTTTTAGTAGAGTAGACGCAATGGCAGAGTATAAAGATACCTTAAATTTACCAGATACAACATTTCCAATGAAAGCTAACCTGGCACAGCGCGAACCTCAGATGTTAGCTAATTGGGAATCTAAAGGTATCTATAAAAAAATTAGACAAGCTCGCCAGGGGCAAGAGCGCTTTATTCTTCATGATGGCCCTCCCTATGCGAATGGACATTTGCATTGTGGACATGCGCTTAACAAAATTTTGAAAGATATCATTAATAAATCAAAATGTTTAAGTGGTTTTGACACACTTTTCGTTCCTGGTTGGGATTGCCATGGTTTACCTATTGAATTGAATGTAGAAAAGAAAATAGGTAAAGCTGGTGTGAAAGTTACCCCTAGCGAATTTCGCTTAAAATGTCGTGAATATGCTGCCAGCCAAATTGATATTCAACGTGATGAATTCAAGCGTTTAGGGGTATTTGGTGATTGGGAGCATCCCTACGCGACGATGAATTATTCTTATGAAGCCAATATTATTCGTGCGCTGGGTAAAGTTATTGAGAACGGGCATCTACAGCAAGGCTTTAAACCAGTTCATTGGTGTATTGAGTGCGGTTCTGCTCTGGCGGAAGCGGAAGTGGACTATGAAGATAAAACATCACCCTCGATTGATGTGGCCTTTTTTGCAGTAGAGTCTCAAAGTATCGTATCGGCTATATCAGCGACTCTGCCTGTTAAGACGGTAATTGTTCCTATTTGGACTACAACTCCTTGGACTTTACCCGCTAACGAAGCAGTTTGTCTGCATCCTGAATTGGAATATGTATTATTAGATACTGGCAAACATTATTTTCTAGTTGCTGCTGAATTAGCGGCGTCAGTGATGACTCGCTATGGGATAGAGGATTATAAAATTGCTGGCCAGGCAAAGGGAAAGGCATTTGAGAGAATTCCTTTACAACATCCTTTTTATGAAAGACAAGTTCCTATTGTTTTAGGTGATCACGTAACAACGGACGCAGGTACTGGTTGCGTACATACGGCTCCCGCGCATGGTCCAGAAGATTATCCTGTGGGCCTGGCATATAACCTGCCATTGATTAATCCTGTCATGACGAACGGTTGTTATAACGAAAAGGTACCTTTATTTGCTGGTCTTTCGGTATTAAAGGTAAATGATAAGATTATTGAGGTTCTTAACGAGCGACAAGTACTTCTTCATAATGAGTCGATTCGTCATAGCTATCCTCACTGCTGGCGTCATAAGACACCAATGATTTTTCTTGCAACGCCTCAATGGTTCATTTCCATGGATAAAAATGGCCTACGCAGTGCAATTGCTGCCGTTATTGATGAGGTTAATTGGGTACCAGAATGGGGTAAAGCGCGTATTGCTAATATGGTTGAAAGTAGACCCGATTGGTGTATCTCTCGTCAGCGCGCCTGGGGTACGCCAATGACTTTATTTGTTCATAAAACTACTCGAGAGTTACATCCAGACTCAGTCGCATTAATTGAGAAAATTGCAACAAGTGTGGAGAAACAAGGAATTGATGCATGGTTTGAATTGAATGCTGAAGAATTTTTAGGAGCCGATGCTGAGCACTACGAGAAGATAACTGATACCCTTGATGTTTGGTTCGACTCTGGTGTTTCACATTATTGCGTTTTAAAACAAAACACAGAGCTTGGCTTGCCAGCTGATGTTTATTTTGAAGGTTCAGATCAACATCGGGGTTGGTTTAATTCTTCATTGACCACTGCTGTTGCCATCTATGGTCATGCGCCATATAAGAGCGTTTTAACACATGGTTATACTGTCGATGCTGAGGGTCGAAAACTATCTAAATCCAAAGGTAATTATGTTGCTTTGGATAAATTAATTAATCAGCATGGCGCAGACATTTTACGTCTGTGGGTTTCTTCAACAGATTACCGCCATGAGGTCAGTATTTCTGAGGAAATTATTAAACGAAATGCTGATGCTTATCGACGTATTCGTAATACATCGCGATTTTTATTAGCAAATTTATTTGATTTTGTTCCTGAAGAACATTGTATTCCTGTTAATGAACTTGTTGAATTGGATCGTTGGGCGATCAAACGTTCTCAACAACTACAAAAAGAAATTATAGAAGCCTATAAAAATTATAATTTTCATGTGATTTATCAAAAAATACATAATTTCTGTGCTGTTGATATGGGTAGTTTTTATCTGGATGTAATCAAAGACAGACAATACACTACCGCTAAAAATAGTGTAGCCAGACGCTCTTGTCAGACAGCAATGTTTCATATCATACATGCGCTGACGCGATGGCTTGCTCCTATTCTATCTTTTACTGCAGAGGAAATTTGGCAAGTAATCCCTGGTCAAACAAGTGAATCTGTTTTTGTAGAGCAATGGTACGATGAATGGCCAACTATCACTGATGTGGATATTGCATTCTGGGAGCAATTGCAAATTATTCGTAATGAAGTGAATAAGGCACTGGAAGCACAACGTAAAGAAGGCATCATTGGTTCAGCTTTAGCGGCTGAGGTAACAATTTATGCAAATGATAAGGCGTATTCTTTACTGAATAAGCTGGGTGATGAGTTAAGATTTGTATTAATAACTTCCGCTGCCACAGTAAAGCCAATGGCTTCTTCTACAGATAAACTTACGCTCAATGAAGAATTAGGGGTAGCTATTGTTGTACATCCCAGTGAGCATGAAAAGTGTGACCGTTGTTGGCATCGACGAGAAGATGTCGGAGCCGACATAACTCATCCAGAGTTATGTCAACGATGTGTGGATAATATTAGTGGTCGGGATGAAGTGAGACATTTCGCATGAAAAAATGGCCTTGGTTTTTATTAAGCATTGCAGTTGTTGTTGCTGATCAATGGTCTAAGTATTGGGCTGCTACGAATTTTACTCCTTATCAGCCCGAGGCATTAGTACCCATGATTAATTTCACGCTAGCTTACAACTCGGGAGCTGCATTTAGTTTTCTTAGTGGGACCGGTGGTTGGCATCGCTGGTTTTTTGCGGGTTTCAGTATAGTAATGAGTTTAGCTTTGATTATCTGGCTAATTCGCCTGCCTTTAAAAGCCAAGCTTCAATCGTTTGCTGTAAGTCTTATACTCGGTGGGGCAGTAGGAAATTTATACGACAGAGCTGCCTTTGGCCACGTGATCGATTTTATTGATGTTTACTATAAAAATCATCATTGGCCAGTTTTTAATTTAGCTGACAGTGCGATCTGTATTGGCGCTTTTTTCCTATTAGTGGACTTATGCAAAAGCCCCAGTCGATAAAGCGTATAATTGTTTGCTTTCAGGATTGATAATACTAACTGCCGCAACTGCCGGTAGACTTAGATAGTGTTCCGCCTCATCCCACTCAATTTCTGCTGGAAATAAACGTAGCATAGGTAAGCATTTGTTCAAAGAAGCACAAAAAGCCAGATTTGCAGGGTAGGGTCTTGCTTGATGGTAGCCTAAAGCCATGACTTGCATTGCTTCAGAAATGGTTGCTATGCCTGGGAGATAGTTCATGGAGTAAATTGCTGCGGTTTGAGCGATCGCAGGTAAAAAACCAGGACTGGAAGTGAAATGAACACCTGCCTGATAACTATCTTCTAGTTGTTGCGTGTTAGTAATATTTCCTGAGCCAATACGTAATGAAGGAAAATCCTGTAGTACTTTTTTCAAAATTTCCTGTTCACTACTATTAATTTCGACAATAGCAAAACCGGCACTGGCAACTTGCTTGAGTCTGTCAAATAAAAAAGCATCAACATCTAAAGTTACAATAATTGATTGATTATCAAACAATTTGTCAGTCATCATGATTTTTTCACTAGGAGCCGCAACATTCTGTCCATGTTAGAAGAGTTGCGGCTGCTTAGCAAGTATTAAGAGTAGGGTTTTGGCGTAATTCGCGCGAAATAAGGCACTGGAGCAGTTGATTCTGGTGATTGTCTCGTTTCAAGCTGATCGGGAGTGCTCGTTACATTGCGCTTGTTTGCAGATACACCAAAACGGTTCAAGTTCTGAAGTAAATTGCGCATAGTTTGTTCTGGTATTGGACGACCATATTTAATCTCTCTAAGCATAGAATCTAATGCTGGCGAAAGTTTACCGTCAGGTCCCTTAAATAATTCTCTTAAGCGCTCTATTGATTCGCGAGTGGGATTGGTTTTCATCAAAAGGAGCAGATGTTTACAGCCCTGAGCATAGCTACTGCCTGTAGATTGGGAGGCTTTATTATTTGGACTCATTGTTGGTTTCAATGTAGGCGTTGATAAAGAAGTCGTAACAGTGCTAGAAGGAATATCCTGGTTTGATTGCTTCATCAAAGTTAATAAATTAGCTTGGTCGCTTTGAAGTCGTGTAAGTTGATTGGTAATCAGCAAAATTTCTTTCTGCATGGTTTCACTGCGTACAGAAAGCTCTAGTCTTCTGTTCATGCAGCTACTCTCTTCAACCGTTCTATTATCACGTACCAATACTTTTAAGCTGGCAATGTCTGGTCTGGAGCGTTCATAATTTTCTGCCGCCATGGCTTTCGCTTGAAGACTCATAGAGCGGAAATTCTCGGGTGATTGATCTGACTCCAATAAATAATATTTGTTGGTTTCATTGTCGAATACAATGGAGCGTCCTCTAGAAAGAATAAACGCGGCGTCTGTAAAGGAGGTGACAGGCAGGCCATTGAAGCCCCATAGTGTTTTCTCCCCTTTCATGACACTAATAATGTCTTTTAAGCCTTCAGATTGGACATGAAGACCATGATGTTCATGTAATTCTTCCATGCGCTCTCTCATGACTCCTGTATCTTTACTTTTTACAACGGAGCTACTAATGCGTTTGGCTTGTTCTTTTAAAGTTGTTTGTAGTTCTGTAAGCCTGTCTTCCATAAATTTCAGAGTAGATTCAGGAGATTCAATTTGCTTTTGCAAAAGAGAAAGTGTAATTAACATCGTACTCAATGATCTGGGTTCTGCCGTACCTTCATGTGCAGATTGCTCCCTTAACTGGTCAATCTGTGCTTGCAAATTATCTAATGTTTGCTGACGTTCTTCAGGATTCATGGAAAGCGTATTTAAGAGAATGCCAAAATGATCAAGTGAAGCGAGGTTATCTTCCAGATGCTCATAACGACTCGCAAGCATGAGTTCTTCTTCTTCAAGTAAATCCATTTCTGCTTCAAGGTCCTCAGACTCCTGAATTTTTTCTTTTAATTTTTTCTCCATTGCATCAATAGACGCTTGATAAGCGTTATAGGCTTGAGCATTGGCTGCAGCTCTTTTTTGACTTTCAGCGTAGTTATCCGTAGTGGAGGTGGTACTATGCAATTTCTTATCGATCTCTTTTTGCAATTCTATATTTCTGTCTTTGGCTTGTGCTTCCTTTTTATAAAGCAAACCTAAAAGAAGAGCGGCTAATGCACGCTGTCTTCTTATTTCACTATCTAGTTGTTGTTGATGAATGGCATCGTTAATTGCTGCCATTTCAGCCAATTCGTTGATAATCATGCTTTGAACTTCGCGTCCAGCTGGGGTTTTTAAAAAAGTAATGACATCTCGTGATGTCCTAAGTCCGTAATGGCTAAGATAGGTGGAAGCAAGTTCTGGAATATCCAACGGATGGCGTAGTTCCTTTTCTCTTTTGCTTTGTTGCATTTCTTTGACTTGGAGATTCGCAAACCATTTCTCTAATTGAGTGGAGGTCAAGGTGATGGATTTTTTATCTTTTGTAGTTAATTGAAGCGATTCAATCGTTTCTTTTCGTTTACTGAGGGGGGCCCCTTGCTTCATTATACTTTCATAGGAACTGGTTTTAGGAATGGTTGGATCAGGGGTACCTTTCGTACTGTTAGCCATGGGGTGAATCCTCAGGTAATTCAATACCTTTAATTATACACTATTCAACTGGCTATACAATAGTCAAAATGGCTTTCAAAAGAGCTAAAATATGCCTCAATGCGTGAAATTAATACCAACAATCATCAGCTGTAAGTGATGATGTACCTTGGGCATCAGCTAAAATTCCTTTAATACCTGTCTTATCAAGGGTTAAGGTTTGGCATTTATCTTTTATTTGTGAATTTAGTGGGATCGCATATAGAGTAAAAGAATCTACGGTTTGCATTACTATTTTTAAGCGATACCATTTTTCTGGGGATAAATCGTTACTTTTGATATCCGTAAATTTTCCTGTACCCATAGTGGCTGTTTCATAAGTATGTTGCTCAGCATGAAAATGTTCAAGGTGGTTTGCCAGGTCAAGCAATGCTAATTGCCCATCGTAACGTCTGGCCTTAAGAATATGATGCATATAACTTGGGTAAGTGCTGCAGACAAAAATACCTATCAAAAGAAAGGTTAGCATTAGTTCTATAAGGGAAAATCCTTTATTTAGAGATATCCTCGGAAATTCCACTGTAGAGGAAAATTGCTTTATTGATAGGTTGCTCATATCCTCATTAACGGGTGAGTGAACTTCTATTCTTTGCGATAACTCTCCTTGTACTTTCTCTATAGTAGTTTTTTGAGCAATTTTAATGTTGTAAGTTATCATCTATATTTGAAGACAGGCAAGGATCCCCACCATGGTGTAATCGCACTCTTTTAGCTAATTGCTTAGAAAAACAACATTGAGCGATTTAAGATCCTGATTTTTTCTTGATCTGTCATAAGTTATTCATACTGGCTACAATTATTGTTTTTGGATTATTTTAAAGCAAGATTTTTTTATTGTTGCCTCAGCCCCGATTTCGTTAAACTTTCTTCCAAGAAAATAATGTCATTTAGTTGCTTCGCTATTTTCTCACGATAAACAAATTCCTAGCCATTTGGGGGCAATTTATAAAATTTTAGGGGTAAATTGGTAAAATTACTATGTGTTCTATTTACATGTTTCTATAGTGTAAATTTGATATTTTATGGAAATAAAAAGAGCTAAATGTTATAATTGTTTTCATGTTTGAGTTGGATTTTGTAATGAGATAGTCATGGCGAGTAAGGCTGAGTTAAAAGAATTAAAAAGATATGTCGAGTCTAAAACGGATAACTCATTCCGTGATGATAGGACCCTATCAGCGATAATGAGATGTTTTTCGTATTCAGGAGATGCATATTATACTTCATTTTCGCCTGCATATATGAATTCCTTGAAGGGCGGCGAATCACCGTTAGACCCTTTTAATCGCTTATTGCCTAGTTCAAAAACAGAACCAGTTAATATACTGTCCTATGTCGGCTCGCATTATAATATGTTTATCCTTTATGATAATACATTGATACGTTTAGAGCCTTATGGAGCCGAAGGATCTGATACGCGTGAACGTGTAATAAGGGACTGGATGGCCAATAACTCAGATATACGTTATCAAATAAATAATACACCTATACAACGGGAAGGAGAGGATGAAGAAGAACGAAGGAATGGTTGGGCGTGCGGCGACATTTCTATAGTTTATCAAATTGTTTTTGATCATATGGTGACCACCCAAAAATTGGATCCCAGAGAAGAGAATGTTGCGGAGATGATTGGTAAAAAAGCGAAAGAAATAACTGATCAACTTACAGGCGATATTCATACAGAGAAGTTTTTAAAACTCAGAAGAATTATTAATACCATTTATTATATTCGTGATAAAAAACTGGAACTTTCATCAACGGAAATAAAAGACATAGTGGGGGCAGAAAACTATAAAGTTTTTAAAACTCTAAATGACATGGTAGAGCATAATGTTACTCATACTCTAGCTGCTACTTCGTCTAACAGAGATGAAACAGAAGAATTAACTGATACTGCCGAAAAATTAACTGACACAGTGCAGAGAAATCTTTCTAGAAAGAGTTTAGAAAGGTTGAAAGTTAATGGAACAGTTTTTGAGTTGCTTAAAGAATCGACTACAAGCTTATCTCAAGAACTTATTAGAAGTACAGCTCGAAGAATTGATGAAGAGGAGGAGGATTCTCCCTTTCAAATTCTTCAGGAAATATTAGAAGATATTCATAAAGCATTAAAGAATTCAGAAATTCAAAATATAGGCCCATTAACCGATGAACTAGAGCGTGAATTTAAAAAAATTAAGAAAACAGAAACAGATTTTTATGACAGAAAAAAAGAAGCTGTATGGAGTTTAGTTGATGCTCTCGATTTTATCGTGGATAACCCATCGTATTTTCCGGCGGTAAAGCGATCACGGAACAGTTCCTTCGCAGCAATCACTGAATTTTTAGGTGTTGAAGAGGATTCCATCACTGAATTTTTAGATGTTGAAGAGGATTCCATCACTGAATTTTTAGATGTTGAAGAGGATTCCATCACTGAATTTTTAGATATTGAAGAGGAAGAAGATGTTGTGATTGATTCCGCGAAGGAAGACGCGAATGAGGATGATTTAGAGATTACCTCACGGGAACACTTACCTAATGGACTTGATGATAGAAAACGTATGGTGGGAATTTCAAGGAGTGATGAGACCTCAAAAACACTACTTCCTCAATCTTCGAATGCAATGAAAGAAGTAAAAAAACAATTAGTAGCACAAAAAACATCTGATTCAAGTAGTTTATTGGAAGAAAATTCAGGAAGGGAATTAATAAGCGAAGATCATAAAACACAAATACAAGAATTAATAAGCATTTTAAAGGCGGAGACTAGAGGTTGCTTATTTTTTCACAGAGAAAGAAAAAATACTAAAATTGAAGCATTAAAAATGTTACTCACAAAATCTACTGAATATGATTCTGTAGAGGAACTTGTTGACGCAGTAATAAAGGCGAATCCTGATGCAATCAAAGGAATTTTCAGCAACCGCACGGGCTCATTATTAACTAGCATCAGAAACTCCAAACCTGGTGATGACGAGCCTTCTTCCGATTATCCTTCAACAAGCATCGAGGTCTAGCAAAGTGGGACCAATAATGGCTCAGCAGTTTCATTGTGATGGGTAAGACGTGCAGTTATCAAAAGAGTGATATTAATTTCTCTTCCGGTATGGACCTATATTGCAAAATTTTAATCATTTCTGTAATACGATGAATTTTCATCCTTCTCGCTGTTGGCTAATAAGTTGGTTCTATAACTGAAAGGGGCTCCTCTGAAAGAGCATCCATACTATTGAGAGAGGGGTGGAATAAACTTGTATGAGAAGTCTTTTCGGCCAAAACTGATTTAGATGAGTTAGATGAAGCATTGCTAAGTAATTTTTTAAGTATGCATTCGGTTGAATGATGTGGCAGGCGCTCTATCCTCATAGGATTTTGCACACAATAATCGACATCTGTATTGGTTTTATGCAAGGCATATTCTTCTTCTTTAGGAAAGGCCCAATGATAAAGATTTCGGCGCCAAATTTGTATCTCTGCAACGAGTTGTTGTTTAAGATGCCCAGTAAAATTATCAAGCTTATTACTGCAGAAAGTAATAGCGTAAGCAGTAAAGTGAAATAGGCGGCCTAAAGAGTTATCCCAGATAAATCCCCCAGTTGTTAAGGCATGACCGAGGCCGAATGCTAATACACGAACTACGGGATCGAACAGTGTTAATACAAAACGAATCAAAAAGGATGAGAGATCCATCGCGGGTAATAGAATAAAATTTTTAAAAAGTAAGAGGGGCGGCCATAGAAGAAGCATCCCCAAATTTAATACCACATTCAGCCACTGATTTTGGGTATAATGGCCGAAAGGGCTACTAAAGCCATAAAGAGGGGATAAACGAAAACCGGGTAAATACCCCCAACTATTAGGTCGTTTTGCAAATTCAATTAAAACGCCTCCCACAACTTGCCAATTACCTAAAATCGCTAATGTTTTACTGAGAAGTTTGGTTATTCCACGAAAGGGTACATGAATTAATAAAGAACTTAATTCAAGCAAAGGGATCGTGGTTACAGCTAAGAAAAAATCAACGGATGCTGCAGTTAATTGTTTAGTGCTACTAATAAATAACTTATAACTTTTTTTCAAACCGGAAATAAATCCATTTTGATATCCATAATAATATGCTTCTATAAAGGGACCACCAATTAGTTTAGCGAGAGTTAAACCTCCTCGTAAAAACCATTTTATTGTGCCGAGTAGCCAATCATCTCCTGGATGCATGACAGTGTCATAAATTGCAGCGCCTCCTTTAGCTCCCAGGGCTGCATAGTTTATATACGGAAATTGTCCCATTTCCTCTTCAAGAGCGGGAAGTGATTTACATAGGCCGTAACCTAAACTGATTGCCAATGCAACAATAATGGCAACTTGCGCAGGCTCTTCTTTGAATAAACTAATTGCTTTAATAAAAAATTGATCGAGATCACCCCCTACAACTATCCCCTGCCAGTAGGTGGTTGCTGCAGAAATGGCTTCAGAGGTGGTACCATGACTCATCCATTTAGCTAGTGTTTGAGTAGGTTTAATGCCGTAGATGAGCCCATTAAGATGCAATTTCGTTAAAATTGACGTGAGGGTTTCAGGAGCTATTACAGCGCCCGCTCCATAGGCATAGGCTGCCATAGCTAATGTGCCAATAACAGGATGTTTCTCACTCGTATCAACAAAAAAACCACCAATATGTCGTAATACTCCCAAAAAGCGATGCATAGGATTTTCATAGGGCTCTGGACTGGGGGAGTGCATTTCCCGCACAATAATATAATGATTTTTCTTAAGCTGGAATTTGATAAATTCCTCTAATGTTTGTCCATCCTCCAATAATCCGTGAGCATATAACGCTTCTTGTAAATAACTTAAACGACGAGGTTTCTTTGCTTTTGTAGTGGGTTCTTCTAATTTTAATTGTTTATGACTTGCATGGATGTGGTTAGCAAATTCTTGATAGAGATCATGAATAAATTGTTTTACACGATGAAATAAATTTTTAAAGAAAATGGGCAAACGCGAGAAAAAAGCTTTCAGTTGTAAACCCGCTCGCTCAGGCAAATAAAGATGATTTTTCCCGAGCTGGCTTAAAGTATAGATATCCTCTCCACTAGGTAGAGGATAGAATAATTCTCCCTCCTCAAAATAATTAATCGTGACCATTTCATCATTTAAGCGCAAAAGGACACGCTGATCTGGTAATGTAGCCCAACTACCATTGGGACGGCAGGTTAGCCAATCGGCTGCTTCTTGCATGGATTTAGCTTCAATATAAGATTGAAGAGGCTTCTTATTAATCTCTGCAATTAGCTCTGCTAGCGATGAATAGCCAATTTGAGAAACACCGTCTAAATGGTAATAAGGTTTAATACGAGTGATTGATAAGCCATCGGTTCGTTTTTCAGTTTGAGTTTCCTGGCTTGCTACATAAGGATTTGCTAAATGATTTATCCAGTCTCGCCCATCAAGCCAGAGTTTACGAAAAAATAATTCCAGACGTTTGAAACGATTAGCCGCGATATTACTTAATGAAGAGGGAGGAACAAGATTATAGGCCTGACAAATGACACGAATAGTGTCATTTAATGCCTCCTCATCTTGACCAATATGTAATTCACTATCCCAGACAAAGAAATTTTCTCCCTTCTCTTGGCTAAAATCGAGTTGATCATACAGACATACTGGATGCAGGCGATTAAATTGATAATGTTGCGCTGTCTGTTGAGCATCATAAATTATCGTATCTAACATCCCTTCAGAAACGATAGGGTTTGTGGCAACCAATAAATTATCACTCCTGCATTCTTCAAGTATAGCGATTACTTTGACCCGTAATGCCTCTTGAGTTGACCAGTCATCGCTGCTTAACTCTCGCTCCAAAGGGAGTAATTGCGTTAGACGACTAATGCAGGTGGTGGCTATTTTATACTTGGTTTCCTGAGCTTGAGTGCGCGGTTGTGGGTAATGATCGGAGCGAATACAATAGCGATTTATTTGACTAATTGCATTAGCTACTAAAGAAGAAGGCCTTGCCCCGGGTAAAGATTTTAATTTATTAGCATCATGAGTAAGCCATAATAACTGTACATTTTTTTTGTTATGATTGGCAAAAATGCGCAGATAATCATTATTTGGAAGCTTAAAATCCATGTTGTAATAACCATATAATACAGTGCCTGCCTGATGACTAATTGCAGAACCTGTAAGTGTTGGTATTGCTTCATGGGAATGGGGTTTAACTTGTAAAGGGATTACTGTTTGTAGTCGCCCGCCAATTAATCTTACTTTAGCCATTGTCTAAATAAATTGTTGCCCACTCTTTCAACAACACTACTAGGTTTTATAGGACTATTGCAAGTGGACTTCTGGGAAATTAATCTGCAAAATTGTCAAAACACTTTCCGTGTTGCTGGCAATCCACCAGACTGGCTGGTAAAATGATTTAAAAATAGACAGGATTTATAGTTAATGACAACTTACTGCGGTTATATTGCTCTAATAGGAAGACCTAACGTTGGTAAATCAACGTTGCTAAATCGTATTTTGCAGCAAAAATTAAGTATCACTTCACGTAAACCTCAAACTACTAGACATAGTATTTTAGGAATACAAACAATAGATGAATATCAATATGTGTATGTCGATACACCAGGTATTCATCAGGGCTCAAAGAAAGTCATGAACCGTATGATGAATAAAACAGCCAAATCTGTATTACGTGACGTTGATGTAATCGCTTTTCTTGTGGATGGTACACATTGGACCGATGAAGATGAATACATTCTGCATTTAATTAAACAGGCTAAAGTTCCCTGTATTCTGCTTATTAATAAAGTAGATAAAATTACTGATAAATCAGAATTATTACCTTTTATAGAAAAAGTAAGTCAACTCCATGATTTTTCCTTAATCATTCCACTTTCTGCCAAAACAGGTACCCAAGTGGAGAATTTTGAAGAACAATTAAAATCCTACTTACCAGAAGGCCCTCATTTATTTGCTGATGATCAGTTTACTGACCGCCCGATTCGTTTTTTATGCGCAGAATTACTGCGTGAAAAAATTTTTCGTCTTTGTGGCCAAGAGTTACCTTATGCAACCACGGTAGAAATTGAGTCATTTAAAGACGAAGGTAACTTGATTCGTATACATGCTTTAATTCTTGTGGAAAAAGACAACCATAAACGAATTATTATTGGTGATAAGGGACAAAAATTAAAAGAGATGGCAACCAGCGCTCGATTAGACATGGAAAAACTATTAGGTAAAAAAGTATTTCTGCAATGTTGGTGTAAAGTGAAAACTGGTTGGGCTGATGATGAGCGTATGTTAAAGCAATTGGGCTATGACGGCTGAATCGTTTGAGGCTTGGGTTATCCATAAACGCCTTTCAGGTGATACCAGCGTTCATGTGACGTTTTTTACACGAGAAAAGGGTATTGTTAATTGTTTATGTAAAGGTGGGCGAACGCCTAAAAAGCAAGCCCTTCTACAGGCTTTTACTCCCTTGTGGTTAGCCGTAGAAATGAGAAAAGAGTGGTACTATGCTCGCCAGTTTGAAAGCAACTCATTATCTCTCGATATTAAAAGCAGTGCTCTTTTTGCAGGTTTGTATATCAATGAATTGCTTTATTATACGTTAAGACCTCTTGATCCTCATACAGAACTCTTTGATGTTTATGTAGAAACCCTACAACAGTTAACAATTACAACCGACAATCTGGCAATCGAAGTGCTATTACGCCGTTTTGAGTGGCATTTGCTTATGGCATGTGGTCAAGCAATATCATTTACTGAGGCTCATTCGGGAAATGATATTGCTAGTGATGGCTACTACCAATTTATAGCAAACGAAGGCTTTCTCCCGACGAATACGGGATTGTCCGGGAAAGATATTTTAGCGCTTGCAGAAGGCCATCTAAATGATGTTCATGTACTTAAAATAGCCAAGTTTATTATGCGTCAAGCTATTGATCATCTTTTAGGGGGTAAACCCCTAAAATCTCGGGCATTGTATATTGCCAAACGCTCATCATAGTCTTAATTGCGACGACGGTAAAGTTGCCATTGAGAATACGTGCTTGGAAGAGGTATAGGTTTTAGCCAGGAGCTCTTATGAGGATTAAATTGGGTAGGGTGTTCTATTGGGCAGAGAAGTATTAAATCTATTTTTCTTTGCAATATCATTTGTTTTGCATCACTCTCTTTTTCCCTAAAAAAATTCATACTATCTTTCAGACCCTCGGGATTATGATGATCGTTGGTTGCTACAATAGAGTAACGTGTTGCGTAAACTAATAAAGGACCGTAGTTACTGTGTACAAAAATGCTCTTATCCTGATTAAATTGAGGTTGATTTAAAAATCCATTACGCAGCATTAGATAAAATTGTTGCTGACAAATTTGTTGGGAATTTAAGAAGTAATCTTTGGCCAGGAATAAAATTAAGGTAGGCAAACTAATTAATAAAATTATGAGTAAAGATTTAATGCCTGGATAGCTGCTCTTGCTCTCTTTTATTAAAAAAGAAACCAAAAAAATAGTAAGCGGCATGGAAAATTCAACCCAACGATACATGTAGGCTGTTAATAAGGTTAATATTGTTGCCGCCCATAATAAGAGCAATTTATCAGGGCAAAGTGTATGGGATAAATAAAGGTAGTAACAGTAACCTGCACCAATTATGAAATAGCAAATTATTGCTAAAGCAAGCGATCGATCAATACTAAAGGGTGAGTAAAATTCTGAAAGTATGGGGAAAAAATTTTTCAGTAAATAGGGATCAACGTGATTGTATGGACCCTTATAAAATCCAGGGAACAAAACGTTCATTATTGCAAAAATAACCATCATAGCAATGATGAAAAAAATAAGTTTGATAATAATTTTTTGCATTGGCAAAAATGTATAAATAATGAAACTTAAAGTAAGCAAAAGAAAAAAAGTTAAGTGCACAACTGAAATGATGTCATGAGCTACCGTAAAAAAATGACGGTGTTCAAGAAAGAGAATGATAATAATATTAATACATAAGCTACTCAGAAGAGTTATCACTGCTTGAGGGGAAATTTTTTGCTTTAAGACCTGCCAAAAGATAAAAGCTAAGCCAATTAATAGAGGCAAAATAAAACTAATACTGGTCCATATTCCTAGGCTGGCAATAAGCGCGGTATACAAGGCAAAGTTTGTCTTATTTCTTTGCAGAAACCTTAATAAATAACCCCAATAAACAATACCCAGCGTAATTAATAAAAAGTCATAATCAACTCGCAAGGGAATAAAAAAAGTATTTAAAAAAGGGTTAAATAAAAAAGCACCCAACACAAAAAATTGTTGGCTGGTGCTGGATTTTAATGCATTGACAACCCAGAGCATACCCCCTACAGCAAGGGCTTGAAAAATCAGTGGTAACCAAAACCCCCACCAATAGAGCGCTGAGTCCAGTGGCATAAAGAAATTTAGCAATATAGCCCCACCAGCTAATAAGGCAGTAGTGGCATTTGTCCAGCTATGTGTATCTGCCCCCCAAGGGATATTGAGTCGAGGATTAACGTGTTGGTACCAAATTTTGTGCTGTAACAAATCAGATGCAATGACAAGGTGCATATAGGCGTCTTGTTCATAGACATAATATCGTTGATGAAATGCATCATTAATGTTTTGTAAATTAGTACAGAGAATAATAAGTAAGATACTGAAAACAAAAAAATAATTTTTAATGTGAGGAAAGAGACTTGGGAAATGGCGTTTTGAAAGAGCAGAAGACATGAAATGTGAACTTTTTAAAATGGAGAGGATATTGTATTTTTCAGGAAAATTTTTAAATTTACTAGTCTTGGACTTGTACTCAATATAAAATGCGATTATCCAATTTTTAAGGTAGCCTGATTTGTCGGTATTGTTAAAAAATCAATTTCTGCACGTACTATCCCTAGCGATTTATCAAAAATTTTATCCAATTCACCTTTGTGTATACCTTTATGATGCAAATAAATAGTTTGCAATGCATGCTGACCTTTGGCCAAAATTTTAGAAACGGCAACTAAATCGTTTCCTTGCCCCTGTTTATGCAAAGTTTGTAGTTCACCGCGCATTTCTGCTGCAATATTAGCTTTTCTTACTGAAAGCGGGATAGGCACTTCTATTGATAAAATATCTGATAAGAATTTTTTCACTGCATACCAAAAGACAGTTCTTTGATGATAGGAATTAAATTGTTTTGCAAGATCGTTAGCAATATTTTTATCAGAAAAGCCAGGAGTACTTAACTCATTAAGAGATGAAATAAATTTTTGCCTGCTAAATTGTTTGGGCGCATTAAAAGATTCATAGGCTGATGCTATTATATTTCTAACTAATGTTTCCTCATTTGTTGGATATTGCAGCTTAATGCTGGTTTCTTTTACAACGGTTCTTGCCTGTTGTAATTTATACAATTTATCCATCTGGTTGTCAGCAGCAAGCTCATCAAGTATTTCGATCACCCTGGTGAGGAATTGTCGTTCGTCGGAGTCTAATTGTTCATTGTGGGTTAAATTTTCCCTTAGAAGGGTTTGTATGCTTATTATATATTCATCAGCATTGATATTTAGTTTAAGTAGTTGTTGATAGAGATAGCTTTCTTGTTGAGCTCTAACTTCCAAGAAAGAAGTTGCCAGGAAAATTCCTTGCCGTAAAACACGAATAGCATCAGAAGACTTAGCGCATTTTTCTGCGTCATATAAAGCTTTATTTAATTGATTCATAGCAAATAATAGAGGTGGTGTATCCGATCCCATATGATGAAGTTGATAATTAATGATAGAAGTTAGGGAATGTTGCAAATAAGACAACTCATCATGAACCAGTGGTTTATTGGAAGAAACTAATTTGCGTTGTCTCATTGCACAAGGTTGTGGGTTTTCTAGATCCTCAATCTGACAAATGTGACAGAAATTATTATGAAAATCAGGTTCTTGTTGAGCTAATATTTCAAGCTCTCGTATGACATCATCAGAAGTAACTGTGGGATTAGAATGATTTAGTAAGAACCAATCGTACAAAGCAGGATAAAAGCGTTGAAATAATTCGCCATGTTCCTGGTTAATAAATAGATGGTGATTCTCACTGTAGTGTATATGTTCAGTTAATACTTTACGATGACTTACAAGACCTGCGGAATGAAAACTTGATAGATTACCAACCGCACAATAATAACGCCAATTTTTCTTGACCTGATTGTAATAATGAAATCGTTCAATGTCGGAAAGACTGGTCGCTTCTCTTTCTTCGTAGGCTGTACCCTTAGTAAGTACCTTCAAGGTCGGTACTGCAGAATCGTCAGGTAGAGATCCTGTTTCCCTGGCAAAACGTAATAATGAATCATGAAGGAGGATAGGTACATCATTAGTTTTTTGATTTGATGTTAGTCTGGTTGCTGTCCCATGAGAGCCAGGATAAACCTGTATAGAAGCTTTGGTTGATGTGGGATTGGCAAACACGTAACGTACTTTATCTTGTGGGGCAAATCCTGGCGTGTATTCATGGAGCATAATTGTTGACTGTAAACGTTTTACATTAGCAGGGATAGTATAGGAAGCCGGATCATCTGCTCTACCGGGGCCAGGCACGTGATCAATAAGAAATAAATTAACCTCAACATCTGGATATAAACTATCCAATAAATTCGCAAGCCTTACGCATGCGTCGGCCCCTCGACTATAACCATGTAAATTGACAGTTTTAGGCATTACACCATGATTGTTTTTGATTAAATTTTCCAAATATTGAATGCCTTCAAACAGCAATTCATCCATTCCATCGCCTGCAGTGACACCTGTTAACTTTTTCATAAGCTCGCGAACACCTGTTAGTGATTCGTCTCTAGGGATAAGTTTTGTGTCGGTAGTGGGGTCATAAACATAACGACCGGGCATTGGGTGTTCAGTTCCAAGGTGCTGCGGTGAAGAACCAACACCATCAAAAAGATGGGTTGCTCCGCCTGATTTCTTAATCAAATCATAAAAACTAGTTAACACATCCTGTCTGGTTGCGCGGTGGTGTGCAGTACCAAGAAAGAAAAAGCTAACTATGTCGTTATTGGATGGCATTCTATAATCAACCCTAAATGATTAAGGATTTCTTTTCATTATATGAAAGTATTATGACGTGAAAGTTAACACTGGATTTTTCATTGTAAATTTTTCGTCAACTTTATTAGAAAAAATGAATAGTGTTGGCATGTAAATCGCTTATTTTTAGTATCAAAAGTAAGAATTAAATTAAAAATGCCTAACAGTGCTATAGATGCAAACTGTGTTTCAGGTCATAATTTGACATTGATTTGTTTTACAATGGTGAAGTTATGACGAATGAAATTTTGCTCGGTGTTAATATTGATCATATCGCAACAGTGCGACAGGCTCGAGGTACTATTTATCCTGACCCAGTGCAAGCAGCTATGGAAGCCGAGGAGGCAGGGGCTGATGGAATTACCCTGCATATGCGTGAAGATTTACGGCATATTCAAGCACGCGATGTTCGCCTTATTAAAGCTGTCTTACAAACTCGAATGAATTTAGAGTTGGCTATTACAGAGGCGATGCTTAATTTTGCAGAAGAAATTAAACCAGAACATGCGTGTCTAGTGCCTGAAAAACGCGAAGAGCTTACTACAGAAGGTGGTTTAGATGTCATAGGGCATTATCAGGCAGTGGCTGATGCAGTAAAACGTTTGCAGACTATAGGAAGTGAAGTTTCTTTATTCATTGATCCTGATGTGCAGCAAATTGAAGCTGCTGCTGCTGTTGGAGCGCCAGTGATTGAAATTCATACTGGTTGTTATGCGGATGCCACTAATCCAGCTGATCAGGCACGTGAATTGCAAAGAATTACAGAAGCAGCAAAATATGCCGCCAGTCTTAATTTGATTGTCAATGCAGGACATGGCTTAAATTATCATAATGTAAAACCCATTGCTGCTATTAAAGAGTTTCACGAACTAAATATTGGCCATGCCATTATCGCCCGTGCTTTATTTAGTGGTTTAAAGGAAGCGGTAAGACACATGCGTCAACTCATGTTGGAAGCAAGAAACTATGTCAAATACTGACGCAATCGTTATACGTTTAACAGGAGATTCGGGTGACGGTGTACAACTTGTTGGTGAGCAGTTGACAATTACTGCAGCACTAACGGGTAAAGATGTAAGGACGCTTCCTGATTTTCCTGCGGAAATTAGAGCACCTGCAGGCACTGTTGCTGGCGTTTCTGGTTTTCAGCTGGCGATGTCAGAGCAAGCTATTTTTACGGCCGGTGAAACATTGGACGTATTAGTGGCATTAAATCCTGCTGCTTTAAAAAACTCCCTGCAACATCTCAATGCCGGGGGCTTATTAATTATTAATGAGGATAGTTTTCAAGCCAAGGATTGGCAAAAAGCAGGAATAAGCAATGAATTACTTGATAATGCCAAAGAACACTATCAAGTAGTGTCCTTGCCATTAATTACCCAAACACTGCAAGCAGTTGCCGCGTTAGACATGAATCATGCGCAGGCAAAGAAAGCTAAAAACTTCTATGTTTTAGGGCTGGTCTTATGGTTATTTGATTTACCGACGGATAATTGTATCGAATTTATTAAAAAGAAATTCAACACTAATCCGCAAATTGCAAAGGCAAATGAACTAACTTTGCTGGCAGGTTTTAATTATGCAATGACTCTGGAACTAACTCGTCGTCAATTCATGTTAGGGCAAGTTAGTCGTGAGGATGGTGAGTATAGACAAATTACAGGTGTTGAAGCGGTTTCATTAGCGATTGCAACCATTGCAACAGGAACAGCAACCTCTTTGCTCGTGTCTGGCTATCCGATTACTCCCGCTTCAGCTATTTTACATGAGTGTGCCAAATTAGGTGATTATGGTGTGCAGTTGCTGCAAGCAGAAGACGAAATTGCCGCTATTTGTACCTGTATAGGAGCTGCATATGGTGGTTGCTTGGCATTGACGTGCACATCAGGACCTGGCTTCGATTTAAAAAGTGAGAGCCTGGGGCTTGCTGTTATGGCAGAGTTACCTCTTGTTTTGGTTGATGTTCAGCGAGCAGGCGCTTCTACAGGCTTGCCGACTAAAACTGGGCAAAGTGATTTACGTCAGGCTCTCTATGGTCGCCATGGCGAAGCGCCCCTACCTGTTCTTGCGGCGAAATCACCAGCTGATTGTTTTAATACTATTTTTGAAGCCTTCACCCTGGCAATTAAATACATGACTCCAGTCATTGTTTTACTCGATGCTTATTTGGCAAACGCCGCAGAACCTTGGAAGATTCCTGCGGTCGAATCGTTGGAAATGCCTGTCATTGATTTCAATCGTTTTCCTAAGCCCTATCAACGTGATGAAATTCTTTCACGAAGCTGGAACGTGCCTGGCACACCTGGTTTCATACATCAATTAGGTGGATTAGAAAAACAAGGGGAAGAAGGACGGGTTAGCTATGATGCACAGAACCATCAAAATATGGTTACACTCAGGGCAAATAAAATTGCCGGCATTGTTCGCGAATACCCCGCTTTACAGCTTGAAGGCCAGGAAAACGCAACGATGTTATTAATTGGCTGGGGTAGTACTTATGGGAGTTTAAAGTCAGCTGTCAGTCAATGCCGTGCTGAAGGAATTGCAATTGCTCTCCTGCATTTGAGGCATTTGAATCCATTACCGGATGAGTTGGGTTCACTTCTTAATAAATTCCAAAAAGTGCTGGTTGCTGAATTAAATTCTGGCCAATTGTGCCAATTGTTACGTGCCAATTATTTGGTGGATGCGAAATCAATTAATCAGTGCAACGGTCAACCCTTTACGGTGAGTCACCTGGTTCAAGCCATTAAATTGGAAATCGATCATGAATAACACGTATAAACGCGAAGATTTCACTAATTCTACTGAGGTGCGTTGGTGCCCGGGCTGCGGTGATTATGCAATCCTGGCGGCGTTGCAACGCGTGCTTCCTGAATTAGGGGTGCCACCTGAAAAACATGTATTTGTATCAGGAATAGGATGCGCGGGGAGACTACCTTATTACATGAATACTTATGGCTTTCATACCATACATGGCAGAGCGACAGCGGTAGCTACAGGACTTAAAGCAATGCGTGATGATTTAACAGTTTGGATTATTACCGGAGATGGGGATGCCTTAAGTATCGGTGGGAACCATTTAATTCATTGTTTAAGACGCAATGTAAACGTTAATATTTTGTTATTTAATAATCAGGTATATGGATTAACAAAGGGACAATTTTCGCCAACCTCACAAAAAGGACAAGTGACTAAAACATCCCCACAAGGGGTTAGCAATGAACCTATAAATCCGTTAACAATTGCACTGGCATCTGGTGCCAGCTTTGTTGCGCGTGCGGTGGATAAGGATCCAAATCATCTTGCTTCTATTCTTAAGAAAGCTTATGAACATAAAGGATGTTCATTTGTTGAAATCTATCAAGATTGCAATATTTTTAATAACGGTGCTTTTGATGCGTTTGCCGTCAAAACAAATCGTGCTGAACAAACCATTATTTTGGAAGAGGGCGCTCCTTTGATATTTGGTGCAGAACAACAGTGGGCTTTAGATTTACAAGATGAACTGTTGCAACGCAAAATTCAAAGCGAAGTAACTTATCGCCACGATGCTAGCAATTTTATTGCTGCCATGCGTTTAGCTCGACTAACATTTCCGGAATTCCCTGTTCCCTTAGGTGTTTATTATCGCAAAGAGCGCGAAATATTTTCATTGAGTAAACCCTTTAAGAAATCGGCGAGTGATTTGTCTGCCTTGTTTCGTGCTAAAGCAAGCTGGCAGCAAGAAGGGAAGAATTAACTCCGGAGTTTGGAGGCAACTGGTTCTGATTCAATTTGCTTTGAGGAAAGCAATTCCAGAATAAAACTTTGGCAACTACGCAGGTAGCCTCCGTCCATTGCATTCAAAATTCCCTTTGTCATCCTTAACTCTTACGACATCCCGAGCGTAGCGAAGGGATCTCCTTGCGTGGCACAATCTATCCAGATGATCCTTGCAGTGAGGAGATCCCTCGCTACGTTCGGGATGACGAGGATAACAAGGATGGCGAGAAAATAACGAGGAGAATGACGAGGGAATTACATTGGGATGGGAATGACTATTCACTGAAGAATGAATTATAAATATTCAGATAGGTTCCGTCATTTTCTATGCTATTCAAGATATTATTAATTTGAGCCATTAAATCATTACGACCTAACTGGGTCATAATTCCATAACCTTCACCTATCGGATATTTTTTTCCTAATAATCGATAAATCCCCGAGTTGTTGGACATCCAATACATAGCCTGGGGAGGATTGATAATGATTGCATCTATCTTTTGATGATACAACGCATCAAACATTTGAGCAGAGGTTCGATAGGTTTGAAATTGCACTGTGTTCGCAAATTGTTGTAATACAAAATTTTGTGCGGGTGAATTTAAATAGACACCGATGGTCTTTCCTTGCAAATCCTCAATGCTTTGCAAAGGAGACTGATAACGAACTATATACTGAAGATGGCTTTCTTTATAGGGAAGGCTAAATAAAAATTTTTCGCTTCGTTCAGGGGTAATAATAATTGCTGCAATTGCCAGATCTACTTCGCCGCTACTGACCAAATCAAAAAGCTGATCAAAATACACGCCTTGAAAAGTACAGGTCGCATTAAGTCGTCTACAAATTTCTTCCATTAGACTAATATCAAAGCCAATAAATTCTCCATTTTTTTTATTAGCTATCATTTCAAAAGGGGCATTGTCGTAGATGGTACCGATCTTGAGATTTATCGCGTAGCCATAACTGAACCAGGAGAAAATCAGAAAGAATAAAGACCCATATATTTTTAATTTTAAAATCCAAACTGATGGAAGTTTAAAAATTATGACTCTATTCTATTAAATTTTAATTAGATTTTAGAGTTTCAGAATTGCACTACTGAGCGCATCAATTAAAGTTATAATAAATCATTACACTTATCTTGTGTATCAGCAAGCCAAAGAAGTAGTTATAAACCTTGGTCAAAACCACACTGGTTTATTTCCAGGATTTAATTGCGTGCAACTTGACTAGCTTGAGTCGCCAGTTTTGAACTGGCGTTCCAAAGTTTTACTTAATGGGGGAGATGGGAAGAGGACGAATCTCATCTTCTTTATGACCAACCTGTTCATCCATTCGTCCTGTAAATAGCTTCATAACATTCTTAAATGCATCAGGCGTATGAAGGAAATCCCAAGAGTTGCGTTTAATGGCTAAGGCATTTGAAATAGACAATGTTTCAGGGTTATTATCTTTTCGATAATTTAGAAACTCTTTGATTGTACAAGAAGGATTTGCTTGCAAGTACTTACTTGCTTCTGCAAGCGCAGTTTCAATTTTACTTGCCTTATAAAGGGCTTTGCTATTTTTGTAACCTTTAATACGAGCTATCTCTTGTTCTATTTTATCGAATAAAACTGTAGCATGTTGTGATGAAGGTTCTTTTTTTCGACTAGAAGACTCTCGATCCCGCGTCTCAAGCGCAGTTAGGGTGCTTGAAGCGGAGAGTATTGATGAGTCTTCTGAAGAGGGATTTATAGACTCTAAAGATTCTTTTTTCTCGGAAGAAAGTCCTAATTTAATTAGGATATGATTTAAATATTCGCCCCATTTAAATTGTCCTGGTGCTTCATTTCTCCCATAGATTTGCTCTTGTTGATACCCTCGATTTGTAAGCGCATAATACATCGCCCCGTAATCTTCAGAAGAGTCATCGAAAACGTAAAAATGAGAGATTCCCTCTGGATGGGAATCGGAAGAAACAGCATCATATTTGCCTGTTTTATCATGAATTTCCAGCCTACTAATTTCTTCGGCAGTAAATTTATGATAGGCGAATAACTCTTTAATATAACCAGAGCGGTTTCTAGTAACAATATTTACTTTGATATCGGGATTACTTAATACTTTATGGAAAAAGCTCACTGCCTCCGGAGTCATGAGATACTCAGCATCTTCACGAAGATAATTGGATTCTCCGTCATATTCCCCGAATTTTTTTACAAACAAATCCTGGATTTCAGAAGAACTTTTTAATGGTGTGGTTTTATAATTTTTTTGTATTTTTCCCTCTTCATAACCTTCTAGCAATGACTGATAGAAAGGGGTAAAAACCAGTTCATTCCCGGGCTTTGCGGTTATGGTTCCATCGAAATCGGTATATATTATTATGTTAGGCATAAATTAGGAATTAAGAGTACGTAGTGTATATGATAGTACACCTCTGCTTAAGGAAAGATTAAAAGAGTTACTTATAGGAGATAAAAAAATCCCGGTAGACTCACCGGGACTCAAGTTGAGGAGATGATTTTAGTCGCGACCTGAAAATGCGCTGAGTATATTAAGAAGGCTAACAAACAAATTATAAATGGATACAAATAAAGAAACAGTTGCCGAAATGTAGTTAGTTTCTCCACCGTGAATAATCTCACTGGTTTGGAATAGAATTAAACCAGAAGAAATCAACACAAAAGCTGCTGAAATAACAAGCTGTAGAGCTGGAATTTGGAAAAAGATTCCGGCAATCATAGCGAGTAGGGCAACCATGACTCCAACGAAAAGAAAACCGCCCAAGTAGCTAAAGTCTTTACGAGTAGTCAGAGCATAGCCTGATAAGGCAAAGAAAATCATCCCGGTACCACCAAGTGCAGTTCCAATAAGTTGATGTCCATTCGAAAAACTGGCAACGTAAAAGTTTAGGATAGGGCCTAAGCTATAGCCAAGAAAACCGGTAAAAGCAAAAACACTGATTAACCCCAAGGCACTATTTCTTAATGCATGAGTTAGAAACATTAAACCATAAACGCCAACAATCATTAGCAAAGGATTCATAGGCTTTGCATTGACGGCAAATGACACATAAGCCATAAGAGTACTAAATAAAAATGTCATACCAAGTAAAAGATAGGTATTGCGTAGAACTTTATTCGTCGCAAGTACCGCTTCACTTCGTTGACTTAACAAGGTAACGTCGTTTCTGTTCATGCATAGCTCCAGATTATTTATATTTCTATTTTAGCATATGTATAGGTGTGATGCTTTCTTTTCAAGTCTATAGATATGTAAAAAAACTGGCAAGATTTCTTCATGATAGTCTTTGGGAGCTTTCTATTTTGAAAGTGCCAAGATTTATATATAACCAAAAGATTGAAACATCACAAACTAATCGCAGATAATTAGAATAATTTTCTATTTGGAAATGGGAACATGCCTAACATTGCTGCGATTCAAATGATTTCTTCAGGATCGATAACAAACAATTTGAATCAAGTAAAACAGTTTTTTATTAAGGCCAAAGAGGAGGAGATCGATTTATTGGTTTTGCCAGAAAATTTTGCTTTTATGGGCAAACATGAAACTGATAAATTGAGTAAAGCTGAGAAATATGGATCGGGCGAAATTCAAGACCATATCAGTCGTTGGGCAAAAGAATATGGTTTATGGGTTATCGCCGGCACGTTACCTTTGAAGGGCTTGCAAGAACGTGCTCGTTCCAGCTGCTTAGTGTTTGATGATAAAGGACTATGTGCCGCACGCTATGATAAGATTCATTTGTTTGATGTGCGTGTTTCTGAGCAGGAAGCACATCAAGAATCATCTACAATTGAAAGAGGTGATGAAATTGTTGTGGTGGATACACCTGTGGGCCGCGTAGGCCTGTCTGTTTGTTATGATTTGCGTTTTCCGGAATTATATCGACAATTAGTATTAAGAGGGGCTGAATTATTTAGTGTGCCATCAGCATTTACTGCGGTGACCGGTGCTGCTCATTGGGAAGTCTTATTAAGAGCACGGGCTATTGAGAATCTATGTTATGTGATAGCTCCTAATCAAGGTGGTTTACATGAAAATGGGCGACATACTTATGGTCACAGTATGATAGTTGAGCCTTGGGGAAAGATAGTAAGACAGCAAGAGGAAGGTATTGGTATGATAACTGCTGAGGTCGATTTGCAGCAATTAGAGCAATTACGGCGGCAGTTTCCGTGTAATGACCATCATGTTCTTTATTAATTAAAAGGTAAAATTATGACTCAGGCGTTAGCGCTAGCCAAAGATATATTATTAAAGCCTGCATCTTTAGATGAAACCGCTTTAGAAAAATTAATTCGCTCTATGATGAGCCATCATGTGGATGATGCAGATCTTTATTTTCAAAGTAGCAGTTATGAGTCCTGGTATTTAGAAGACTCTGAAGTGAAGAGTGGTAGCTATTCTATCGATCGTGGTGTTGGTATTCGAGCCGTAAGTGGTGATAAGACCGGCTATGCCTATTGTGATGATATTTTATTGCCTGCCATGCAACGAGCAGCAGACGCTGCCCGCTCAATTGCTTTTACTGGAACAAAACCAGTGCGGCCTATTCAGATAGCCGCGTCACCTATTACACGTTACGCGCCATTAAATCCTATTGAAGGCATGAGCAAACAAGAAAAAATAGCGCTCTTAGAGGCAATTGATAAAGAAGCACGGCGCATTGATCCTCGTGTTATACAAGTCAATGCTTCTTTAAGCGGATGTTATGAAGTCGTTATGGTTGCGGGCATGCATGGCCAAATGACTGCTGATATACGACCTTTAGTCAGTATTCACGTAAGCGTCATTGTTGAAGATAAAAATGGGCGTAGGGAATCAGCGCGCTCTGGGGGTGGTGGTCGTGTAGCTTATTCTTATTTTCTAGAAAAAGAAAGAGCCCTCGGCTATGCACGCGAAGCAGTGCGTGAAGCTTTGATTAATCTTGAAGCAGAGGATGCACCTGCTGGCACAATGCCTGTTGTGTTAGGACCAGGTTGGCCTGGCGTCTTATTACATGAAGCGGTTGGGCATGGGTTAGAAGGCGATTTTAACCGCAAAGGGCTTTCCGCTTTTTCTGGACGTTTGGGACAGCAAGTTGCTGCAAAAGGTGTCACCGTGGTTGATGATGGCACCTTAAAAGATAGACGCGGTTCTCTCACCATTGATGATGAAGGAACACCTGCTCAATGTACAACCCTTATTGAAGACGGGGTGTTGGTAAATTATATGCAGGATAAGCTCAATGCAAAATTAATGGGTATGCAGCCTACTGGTAATTGTCGTCGCGAATCCTACGCTCATTTGCCGATGCCGCGAATGACTAATACCTACATGTTGGTCGGTAAATACCACCCCGATGAAATAATTCGTTCTGTGAAGCGCGGTTTGTATGCTGTTAATTTTGGTGGGGGACAGGTTGATATTACCTCTGGTCAATTCGTCTTTTCGGCCAGCGAGGCATATTTGATTGAAGATGGTAAAGTAACCAAGCCTGTTAAGGGCGCAACACTCATTGGCAATGGCCCTGAAGTGATGAAAAAAGTAAGCATGATCGGCAATGATCTTTCTCTGGACAGTGGCATTGGTGTGTGCGGCAAGGATGGGCAATCTGTTCCAGTTGGTGTTGGTCAGCCTACTTTAAAAATTGATGCATTAACTATTGGCGGTACTCGCTAAGATTATATTTGACTCATTAGGCTGTGATAAGTCTATTGAGTCAAATTTAGGCTTCTTCTTCCTGTTCTTCACCGCCTTGTAATTTGGCTATAAATTTATCAAGTGGGGTCAGTGATAATGTTAGAGATAACAAGGCGGCCCCCGCTCCTGTAGCTAAGGCCTCAGGCCAGGCCGCATGATTAATATAATCGGCAATGAATGTACCAACAAAGGCAATGAATGCGACTCCAAAACGAGATGTTTGCAATTTAACCAAATTCCCGAATGAGGCAATTAAGCTAATTAAACCAACACCTAATCCTGTAGTAATGGCAATTTCCCAATGACTTAATGTAAGAGAGCCTAAATTGCCTTTTGTCATGGAAAGAAGGCAGGCAGTAGTCGATTGAGATATATGTCGAACAACTATAGCCGCCCTTACTTTAATGTTTGATAAAATATTCATAGGCTATCCATTAAAATAATATCCTTTTTATTTTACGCCAATATATCGAATTTATTTTTATTCGGAGTCAGTCTCTTTCCAGCGTTTGACAACATTCACATCAATATCAAATAAATCCAACACACGCCCGACACTATGAGTAACGATATCATTTATTGTCTGAGGTTGATTATAAAATGCTGGGACAGGAGGAGCAACAATGGCTCCCATTTCGGTTACTTTTTTCATATTTTCAAGATGTCCCAGGTGAAGAGGGGTTTCACGAACCAATAAAACTAATCGACGGCGCTCTTTTAAAACGACATCAGCAGCCCGTGTCAGGAGATTAGACGTAGTACCACAGGCAATACTTGCTAAAGTTTGCATTGAGCAAGGAGCGATAATCATTCCTGCTGTTTTAAATGATCCACTTGATATTGCAGCAGCAATATCGTGAATAGAATAGAAAACATCTGCCAATTCACACAATTCATTTGCGGTTAAATTGGTTTCACAAGAACGTGTTTGTTGCGCTGCTTTTGAAACAATAAGATGTGTTTCGTAATCGGTTTGAGCTAATAACTCTAGAAGTCGAATACCATAAATAATTCCAGAGGCTCCGGATATGCCGATAATAATGCGTTTTTTTTTCATTATTCAATACTCATTGTTCTAATTTCAAACAATAAAAATAATAAGCCAGAGTGATTTATTTTAGAAGATAAAGCGAGTTAATCTTGCTTTCGCAATATCCTATGTTGATATAGTATACCCTAACCTGAGGGGTAATTAGCTACACGAGTAAAAATTGACTTTAATTGAACAAAATAAAGCAAAATTGCTGGTATCGATCTCTAGAAAAGATTCTCATTTTCTAAGTTTGACTTTTGCGCAAGAAAGCTGAGTAGTAAGAAGATATTGTTCGTAGGAGGACAAGGGAAAGCAATTAGCTGAAAGGTTGCCCGCCTGCGCGGGCATGAGAGATTTTTTGTATAAAATTTCAATATAAAATAATTGCACTGTGGAAGATTGAAATAAGTGCATAAAGTGCCAGAGGAAAAATTTTTAACAAAGTTTTAACTTTCATTTCATAATCCTTCTCTAGAATTACTGTAATTTAATATTCAAAAACTGTGCCTACTTAAAATTAAACAATCTAAAAATAATGTAGGCTTTGTAAATGAATATTGTTAGAACATAGAAATGAAGGTTTTCATTCACTTAAATTAATTTTTGCAAAAATCTTTTAAACCTTGGTTTATAGAAATCTTCCTTATCCCAAGAGATAATTACTCTTTCTGCCCTGCCAATAATTTGCTGGCGTGGTACAAAACCAAAATATCTGGAATCAGCGCTATTGTCGCGATTATCCCCCAACAGAAAAAATTGATCTGCTGGAATTTTAATAGGACCAAATGAACGTAAGGCTGGCTGAGAGGGTAGTCCCATAACAGCATGAGATTTTTGGTTTAACTGTTCAGTTGCAAAGACTGCCAAATTTTGCTCTTCTTTTGGAAGCTTCGCCGTGACGGGTGGCAAAGGGCTGTAGGTAGAGGGATGATCATTCACAATTAACACATTATTTTTCATTTCTATAATGTCGCCAGGTGTGCCAATGACTCTTTTAATTAAACGTTGTCCGTCACCTGGTTTATTAAAAACAACAATTTCTCCTTGTTTTGGATTTGCCCATTCAGCAAGATGAATTGTAGTATAAGGGATTTTAAGATCATAGGCTAATTTATTCACTAAAATTAAATCGCCAACATAAATTGTTGGTTCCATCGATCCTGAGGGGATGCGATTCCAATCGGCAATTGCTGAACGAGCTGCAAATAAAATCAATACGAGAAATAAAAAAGAACTCCATTCTCGTAGCATGGAATAATTAAATTTTTGTTGTAAATAATTTCTGTAGCTTTTGGCTTTCATAAATTTAAAATGGAAATGCTGAGTAAGGCTCCTAGATTAACATAGCTAGTCCAGTAAGGTATATTGTGATTTTTCTAGCAGCCAAGCATTAGATATCAAATTATCTAAATATATACTGGCATGACAAGTGCTAGAAAAATCCCATAAGAATTCAACTCACTCTTTACCTAATTAAGAAACCGGTCTTTGAGTACTATCATTATAATTATGAATTATGAAAAGGGCTCTGCTATGACAATGCAAGCAAAATTATTGAATCATCTTTTACTCGAGAATGAAAATAATTTGAGTGACAAGGTTTATCTTAGACAACCACGCGAAGGACAATGGCATGAATTAACCTGGAGTATGGTTATCCACCAAGCCAGGCAGGTGGCACGTTTACTACAGGATGTGGGGTTAAAAAAAGGGGATCATGTTGCAATTTTTTCAAAAAATTGCGCGGAATGGTTTATTAGCGATTTCGGAATTAGTTTAGCAGGTATGGTCAATGTGCCTTTATTTGCTAATCAGCATGAAGATAGTATCAAATTTGTGCTAAGTCATGCAGAAGTTAAACTTGTCTTTATTGGTAAGCTGGATGACCACCAACGAGTTCACCGTTATATTCCTGAAGAATTGCCTACAGTAAGTTTTGGCTATCATGGGAATATGAATACAACCTATCATTGGACTGATGTTCTTGCTAAAGAACCTGTGGAAAAGGTTGTAGAGACTTCACCAGATGATTTATATACCATTATTTATTCTTCCGGTACGTCGGCTCAGCCGAAAGGCGCTGTCTATACTCATGAAATTATTGCGAACTATCTCAGTTTATTTCCTAAGGATATTAGGCGAATAAAGGTACTCGATCATTATCACCTCATGTCCTATTTACCTTTGGCTCATGTCTATGAGCGCTCCGCAATTCAATTGGGTAGCATCACGATTCCTTGTGATGTTTCTTTTGTTGAGAGCCTTGATAAATTTGCTGACAATCTGCGCGAAGTCCAACCCACATTTTTTACAGCGGTCCCGCGGATTTGGGGGGTATTCCAACAAAAAATAGAGCAAAAATTACCACCTGGAAAACTGAATTTTCTTCTTAAAATACCTTTTGTATCCAGTTTGATAAAAAAGAAAATTAAACATCACTTGGGGTTAAATCGATGCACCAATTGTTTTTCCGGAGCGTCTCATTTGCCACTCTCTATTATTGAATTTTTTGATAAGCTTGATTTAAAAATTCAAGAAGGTTACGGACAAACCGAAAACTTAGCTTATGCAACATTTACAATGCTTGGTCAACGACGCCCTGGTTATGTAGGTACTCCCAGACTACAAGTGGAATTAAAATTAGGTGACGAAAATGAATTAATGATTAAATCACCTTGTTTGATGAAAGAATATTACAAAAATAAAGAAGCAACGGATGCTACACTAACCAAAGATGGCTGGTTACATACAGGTGATATTGCACAGTTGGATGAAAATTATAATGTAAAAATAATTGGGCGCCTTTCTGAGAATTTTAAAAATCAAAAAGGAGAATTTATTATCCCTGCGCCTATTGAAGAACGGTTTGCAGCAAACTCAGCTATCGAACAATTATGTATAGTGGGGCGTGAGTTACCAAACAACGTTTTAATTGTTACTTTGAGTGACTTGGGACGTAGTCAAAATAAAGAAAATGTTAAACAAGAATTACAGGAAAGTTTACGTAAAGTGAACAGTGAATTAGCCAATTACGAAAAGATTAGTCATGTTATTATTTTGAAAGATGCCTGGACGCCTGAGAATGGTCTTTTAACCCCAACACTTAAGGTAAAACGACGTATTGTAGAGGCTAATTATCATGATCTTATTAAAGGGGCGGTTTCTCAGCGTAACACTATTGTATGGGCCTAAACATAAACTGCCTCAATAGAGGCAGTTTATTGGTAGCTTTTATGATTTATTTGGTTTTATACTGCAGGGCATATTTATTGGCTAAATCTTTAGCCTGCTGTAATTGCTCGGGCGTGAGTGTTTTTTCAAGCTCGTCTCGCGCTTTGCTAGAGTCAGTAAAACCATTCGTAACTGCAACGCTAAACCATGCGTAAGCTTCAACGGGATTAACCGTTACTCCTATGCCATCACGATAAAAGATGCCCATTTTATTTTGAGCCCTTCCATATCCTTGCTCAGCTGATTTACGAATCCAGCTAACGGCTTGTTCCAGGTTTTTTGTAACCCCGTCACCATATAAGTACATGTCACCTATATTGAATTGAGCATTGGCATTACCTTGATCAGCGCTTTTTTGATACCAATAGGCTGCTTTTTGTAAATCAGCAGAGCCTGTTTTTCCAGTATCATAAAAATAACCGACTTCAAGTTGGGACTTGGCATGTCCCTTATCTGCCGCTTTTTGAAAATATTCAAACGCTTTAGTTTCGTCTTTTGGAACACCTTCGCCATATTTGTGTAAAAGACCGAGGTTATAGAGTGCACCTGGATTATTGAGTTCTGCGGCTTTTTGATACCATTTAATCGCCTCAGGCAAATCTTTCGCTACACCGGTTCCTGTATCATACATAAAACCAATAGATAAAGCAGCTTCGGAATTTCCTTGTTCAGCAGCTTTTTTATACCACGACATAGCAGTCTCGTAATTTTGCGGTACGCCTGTTGCATGATCATACATGTAACCGAGAGCATATTGGGCGTCGGAATTATTTTGAGCTGCTGCCTTTTCGTACCATTGAAGTGCCTTACTGTAACCATCGGGTGTTTCCTGGTACCAGTAAAATCCCGCTAATAACACCTGGGCATCTACGTTACCCTGATTAGCGGAGGCTAATAATAGCTGTTCGGTTTTCTCAGCATTATAAGTTACTCCTTGTCCGTTATAATACATCTTACCTAACAGATATTGTGCTTTTGCATCACCTTTAGCGGCTTCATCAGAAAGTAACATGAAAGCTTTCTCGTAACGCTGCTCATTATAAGCCGCCTCGCCTTCCTGAGTACTGGCATAAACCGAGCTTAGTAATAGGGTACCCATTGCAATTGATAAAATGTATTTTTTCATGTCCATAGCAGAAACCTTATACTAAATTGTCCTCGTTAATAGTATATATGTACGCCGCATTTTTGCGCGTCTTTTTTAAATTATTTCCTATTTTTCATCATCATAACAGTGTTTTAACAAAGTACATAGGCCTATCTTTGAAGCATGGGATTCATTAATGCTCTGTCTGCTCATTTTTATTCTATATTTAAGTTAACAGGCAGGTTAAGGGTATAAAAGGATAGGAAATGCCAAAGATTACTGCAAAAAACATGCATGAGTATTATGATTTTGTAGCAGCGAAGGAGGGCGGACCCGTTACTGTTTTGATAGGGAAGAAAAAATCGACTGATACTGATTCCAGCCATCCCGATGCAATTGTGTTTAAGCAAGGATTGGGAGCACCAAAAGATCGAGATGCCTCAATAAAATTACAAGGTCGAGCGGGTTTTCTTCCAGTCATTGCAGCAGGCGATGATTATTTTATTCGCGAAGCTTATCCATCTAAAATTGCAACAAAATGGTCGCAAGTTCAAAGCCACTCAAAACTGTTAATAAGACAAGCAATGGAATTGTCTTTAATAATGCTGCAGGCAGGCGTCGTTGATAGAGACCGCAGTGTGCTTAAAGGAACTGGAGATAATCTTACAGCTAGAAATTTAGTAATTAGCGACAGGCTTTATTTTTTTGATTTTGAACCCGAATATTTTATTGATTGGAGTAAAGAGCTTACAAGTTCCGATGCAGAAGCAATTGAACTTTGGAAGACGACTCATGAAAACCTAATTAAAGGTTTGGCAGCTAATTTAGGTTTAGGAGGGCAAGTTGAGGCTTTATTGGCGCAATTTCACGTTGCTGCTGAGAAAATTTTAGCAGAAAAAAATGAGCAAGCGCTAAAAATCTGGCATGGACTAGTTCATCCCGTGGTTGATTCTGGCGGTGAATATGAACCGCCATCTTTTACAGTAAGTCCTACAGTATCGCATTCTTCCTCCTATGTTACCCCCTCAGTGACAATTCAAAAACCTAATCTAGCTGAGCCAACAGTAGAGGCAATTTTTGATCTGATGAAAAGTTATTATGGGGCAAAACCTACCTTGTTTCGTTCCTCATTAGAAGACACGGTTGATAAAATGGCCAGACTAACCCATGTAGTTAATAACAGGGAGGGTAGTGCTTACCTTAAGCTTGAAGCAATGATTAATAAAGATCATGATCCATTATTCAGGAAAGTTGCTACTTCATTACTGGAAAATACGAAGCAGTATTTAGATAAAGCCTACACCAGGCAATTGCATGATAAAGACGAATTATGGGCTAGACCTAAAGGGCCCTGGGGTTCTGGCAGCCTGTGAATTGGATTATTTTATGCGATTTAGCTTGATTCTCGTGTAATTATTATTTAAAATATTCAAACTGTCTAAATTTTTGACATTCGAAGAGGTTTGATGTGCCATTGTTATCGTCAATAGATATCCACCATTTTAGCGACAAAATTAAAGAAAAAGAGGGCTTCTTCATTGATTCCAGTACCTTAGAAATCCCTGATGTTCCCTTGTTTTCAAATTATGAACCTGGAAATGCTGATGTTCGTTTAATCGCCAAGGACAGTGTGGCTGCTTTAAAAAAGCAATTTGATGATGCTCGTGAAATAATTCAATTGGATGCAAATGACGAGACAGGCATTCAAATAGCCTTAGACAAAGTTGAGGATTTATCAGAATTGCAAGTCCAATATCATGCTATTCTGAAAAAAATGGGAACAGCCTCGCGTGAGAATTTTATAAGAACATGTCAAAGTTTAGATAAAATATTTGCTCTTATTTTGACAAATACTGTTAGCCTGGACGAAATTGTATCCACCCCAACAATTACTCCAATAATTATTCCTCATTTAGATGAATGCATTGAGATAATTAGAATTTTGCAGACTTTACCCGAACAAGAAAACGAAGAGGATGCACTAGCCAGTTCTTTATCATACTTTTTTTTAAACTCAATTTTTAGGCAAGCGGCAATTGTTAATGAAAATAAGAAAAAATTAACGCTTGACGGTGAGCAATTAACAGAAGATGATATTATTTGCCCATTTACCAGAAAAAAAATCTCAGTTTCTGGTTCACTAAAATCCCAAAAAGATGCAGAAAATTTTCTAGCTATTTATATTGCTCTCAGTAGATTAGCCGGTGCTAAGGAAAGCGATGAGCTTAAAAGTTTTTTAGACTTGCAAGAAGAAGGCAGAGAGTCTTATTTAAGAAAGGCAAATAAATGCTTGGTACAATACTTAGACTCCCCAAAACGATTTCCATTTACCGCTTATCAACAACAATTCTTAAATGATATTGGTGCAGCAGACGCTGAACAACAAATGAAGCAATCTAGCGAATATTTACACTTTAAAGAGCTAGAGGGTCGTTATTCTCATTTATGGGACAATGAAAAGGCATTTACTCGTAATGTATTAGCGCTATTAATCGATTACAACAAACAAGATTGGTGTATTCCCGCGTTAGGTTTATTTTTTACGGCACACTGGAATCGCCACCATCATGCATTAGTCGCTCGCGCCATAGAGGTACTTGAATCTGGTAAGGACATTACAGAGACATTAGCCGAGCTGGAAAAAGATGTTAAAAAACATCCTAAATTTGATGCTGAGGGTTCTCTTATGCGTCGTGTCGCATTTATCCGTTATCAAGCTGAATTATCAATAGATGCTCCTGATACCTTGCTTAGTTCTTTCCCTGGCGATGGTGCAGAGCTCTCGGCTGATCCAGAATCTGCAGCGACTGATGCAGGATTGAAGTTGGATTATTGATTAGCAATTAAAGCAGTGACTGCTTTATCTTAATCTTTACCATTCAATTTCTTTATTAGCTAATTTGCTTAATAGTGCCTGAATTTCATGAATACGCTCTTCCGCTGTTGTATTATCTAGCGTAAATTTTAGACGAGTAGGGCCATCCAGTTGATAACGTTTGGCGTGGAGCTGAATCAGATTAATCAGGATAGCAGGATCAATTTTTGGTTGTTCGCCAAATTCCAGTTTACCTTGTTGCTGTGCGGCATTAATCTTGTTAATTCCTAACTGCGTTGCTAAAAGTTTTAGTTCAGTGACTAACAGTAAATTTTTAGCAGGCTGCGGTAGTAAACCAAAGCGATCTATCATTTCAATTTGTAAATCACGTAATTGCTGTTTATTTTTAGCATTGGCAATTCGCTTGTACATAATCAAACGGGTATGAATATCAGCAATATAATCGTCGGGAATAATGGCGCTTAATCGTAAGTCAATTTCTGGACCTTGCTGCACGGGCGTTGCCAACTCAGGAGTTTTACCTGCTTTTAGGTCGCTAACGGCTTTATCGAGCATTTCCATAAATAAGCTAAAACCAATCGCCTGCATGTTACCGCTTTGATCCTCGCCCAGTAGTTCACCAGCTCCCCGAATTTCTAAATCATGAGTGGCTAAAGTAAATCCGGCGCCTAAGTCTTCTAAAGAAACAATAGCTTCTAATCGTTTGACTGCATCAGAGGTTAATAATTTTTCATTGGGTGTTAATAAGTAGGCGTAGGCTTGATGGTGAGAACGTCCCACGCGCCCCCGTAGTTGATGGAGTTGCGCTAATCCAAATTTATCAGCCCTATCAATAATAATGGTATTTGCCGTAGGAATGTCGATTCCTGTTTCGATGATAGTGGTGCAGACGAGCACATTAAAACGGTGATGATAGAAATCGGACATAATTCGTTCTAGTTCACGTTCACGCATCTGTCCATGTGCTCCACGAATTTTTGCTTCAGGGACCAATAATTGCAAATCCTGACAGACGCGCTCAAGAGTTTGCACATTATTATGAAGAAAATAAACCTGCCCTCCACGTAAAATCTCACGCAGCATCGCTTCTCGAAGAATATAGTCACTCTTTTCCTGCCAGAATGTTTTAATGGCTAGCCTTTTTGCCGGGGGAGTTGCAATAAGAGAAATATCGCGAATGCCAGCCATAGCCATGTTTAATGTTCTGGGGATAGGGGTTGCCGTCATAGACAAAATATCAACATGGGTGCGTAAAGATTTAATATGTTCTTTCTGCTTAACACCAAAACGATGTTCTTCATCGATGATAAGGAGTCCTAGATTCTTAAAAGAAATCTCTTTGGAAAAAAGTTTGTGGGTGCCGATCACAATGTCAGTTTGGCCGCTCTTCAAAGAATCAATGACTTTCTCAGACTCTTTGCCACTACGAAAACGAGATAGTAGTTCAATATTAATAGGAAACTCGGCAAATCGATCGCGAAATGTTTCGAAATGCTGCGCAGCCAACAATGTAGTAGGAACGAGGACACAAACCTGTTTTCCATTTTGCACAGCAATGAAAGCGGCACGCATGGCAACTTCTGTTTTGCCGAAGCCTACGTCACCACAGATTAACCTATCCATGGGTCGTGGTGATTCCATGTCTTTAATAATTTGTTCAATTGCTCTTAATTGATCGGTTGTTTCAGCAAAAGGGAAACCACTGGCAAAACGTTGATAATCAGCGGAATTAAACTGATAAACGTAACCTGGTTTTGCTTCACGTTTAGCATAGACTTCAAGTAATTGCACCGCCACGTCATGAATTTTTTCGGCAGCTTTTTTCTTCTCTTTTTGCCATTGGTCGGAACCTAATTTATGCAAGGGTGCGTGTTCACTATCAACACCCGTATAACGACTGATTAGATGAAGGGAGGTGACCGGTACATAAATTTTGTCATCCCCAGCATAGGTTAAAACGAGAAATTCATTCATCGTTCCATTACTGTCCAGGGTTTTAAGGCCTTTATACCGACCTACGCCAAATTGTAAATGAACCACGGGTGTATCCATGCGCAGCTCAGCCAAATCGCGAATGATCAGATCGGGATCGACAGCTTTTTGGGTGCTTCGTCGTTGAGGAATAGCCTGTTCACCAAACAGCTGCGCTTCAACGATTACTGCAATTTGTTGATCAATGAGTTCGGTACCATAAATTAATGGACCTGTAGTAATACTAATGAGAGCGGAGTCCTCAAGGAAATCCTCCCAGGAAGCTTGTATTTTCGGTGTTATAGTAGCTTGTTTTAGCAAGTCCAACAAAACCTCGCGTCTTCCTGCACTTTCTACAACAATGAGAAAACGTTTATTTTTGTCTGCAATATAATCACTTAATTTTGCTAAGGGCTTTTCAGCTTGACGTTCAATAGGTAAAGAGGGCGCTTTTTCAATATTAAAATTAAAAACAGCTCCTTTTTTTTCTACGGTCTCATTATAACAACGAATTTGCTGGTATTGGTTTGCATAAGTCAGTAATTCTGTGGCCGTTAAAAAACAACGGTTAGGTTTAAGAATCGGACGTGTAATATCGTAGCTTCGCTGCTCATAGCGTGTTGCGACTTCTTGCCAAAATTGCTCCGCCTGTTCAGGAATTTCCCCAATGAGGAAGATGTTAGCATTTGCGGGTAGATAATCAAAAAAAGTGGCAGTTTGTTCAAAAAATAAGGGCAAATAGTATTCTATTCCTGAAGGGTATTGTCCTTCACTGACTGCTTCATAAACAGGGCATTGACTTGGATTGCCAGAAAATTGTTCTCTAAAGGCGCGACGAAATAAAGTGATACTTTGCTCATTTAGAGGAAATTCGCGCGCTGGCAAAAGTTGAATATTTGTAATTTTAGCAATTGTACGTTGTGATTCCGTATCAAATTGCCGTAGGCTATCAATGACATCATCAAATAACTCGATGCGAAAAGGCGTCGGGCTTCCCATGGGATAAATATCAATAATTGCTCCGCGGATAGCGAATTCACCATGTTCCAACACTTTGTTCACGCAGTGATAGCCGGCCTCCTGCAAATGATGTCTAAATTGTTCTAAATTAAGTGTTTGACCTTCTTGCAGAATTAACGCGTGGTGATGCAAAAACTGCGGTGGACATAAGCGATGCATCAACGTGCTTGCTGAACTGATAACTATCGCATTAGAGACTTGTTGCAAGCGGCTCAACGTAGCTAAGCGTTCAGAAATAATATCTTGGTGTGGTGAAAATTGATCATAAGGTAGTGTTTCCCAATCTGGAAAAAACAGCAATTCTGGGGCGTTTTTATCACTCAAAAAAAAGCGTAGTTCGGCCAATAGTTGTCCTGCACTTAGATTGTCTGGCGCAACTAAAAGTTTGATGCCTGCTTTTTGTTGACAGTATTCAGCTATTGCTAAAGGAAGACTGCAGCCATATAAATTTCCCCAAGTTTGTTTTTTATCAACTTTAGGGGGATTAAGTATCAGTTTGACCATGATGGGGCGAACACATGCTTTAAACTTCAAGGGGCAATAGTATACTACAAAGTGGGTTATAAAACATTGGACTTTATCTTGCTCTGCTTGCAGGGCATAGAATGATTGTCTCATTTTCTGTCATTCACGCGTAGACGGAATCCATTTCACAAAGAAAGTAAAGAATTTAATAGATGGTAGATTCCCGCTTGCGCGGGAGGACATAAGTAGCTGTTATTCAGGCACGCATTGAGGATTGCAGTTATTGGGATTAATGCTATTTGCATCACAGGCATTTTTTGCTAAGGCATTAGCTTGCTCTTGTGTTGGTGCAAAAAATGACCAGTGATCACCTTTTAAATTACTAACCACACAGTGCCAGCGGCCGGCAGCAACACCGTTATCAAAACATTGAGGATTGCAATTATTGGGATTAATGCTGTTTGCATCACAAGCATTCTTTGCCATTGTTTGAGCGCTTTCTTGAGTGGGAGCTGTAAAAGTCCAATGCTCCCCGCGTAAATTAGCAACATTACATACCCAGTTTGCGTGAGCTACAAAGGTAGTTAAGGATAATGTTGCAACAAGCCCCGCAAAAGTACCAATTTTCATAGTATTTCCTTATTTTATGATTAAAAACATTGACATGCTTATATCCGTCTCTTATACAAGAAATAGTATACCCTACTTTTTTAGAGTCTTAAATTTGGAGTTCCTATGAGTTTGACCTTGCTAAAGCTGGATGACATTAAACACTGTATTACCATGAAGGAAGCAATACAAGTAATGGAAGAAGCATTTATGCAATTAGCTAAAGGTAATGTTGTTATGCCGCTTAGAACCTCAATTCCTATTGAAAATAAAAATGCTTTAACATTGACTATGCCAGCTTATTTATCTGCTCATAATGCTTTGGGACTAAAAGTGGTTTCCGTTTTCCCAAACAACTCAAAGAAAAATCGCCCTAGTATTTACGGAAGCATTATCCTTTTAGATGCTGAAACCGGTGAAATAGAAGCCCTTATGGAGGGAACTTATTTAACAGCTTTAAGGACAGGGGCTGCTTCAGGTCTTGCAACAAAGTATTTTGCAAAGAAAGATGCCAGCCATGTGGCGATTATTGGCTCGGGTGTGCAAGCTGTTACCCAACTTGAAGCTATAGCTGCAGTGCGGGAAATAAAGCGAGTTTCTTTATGGTCACGTCATAAGGAAAATGCTGATTTATTTGCGGAAGCAATACAAGAGCATTTTGAGGTTAAAACCTATAAGGATGTGAAAGCAGCTGTTAAAGATGCGGACATTATATGTACAGCAACGGCAAGTAAAGAACCGCTTGTGCATTTGAAAGACATTAATCCGTCAGTTCACATCAATGCAATTGGTTCGCATTCAAAGGAAATGCGAGAGATTGCCAACGATGTTTTGGCAAAGGCTATTGTAATTATTGATCAAAAAAAAGCTGCACTTGCTGAAGCGGGAGAAATTATTAATGCAATTGAGAATAAGGCGCTGACGAAAGCCAGACTTAAAGAATTAGGGAGCATGATTCAAAAAAATTCGGCTTATTACCAAAAGAGAATGACAGTTTTCAAATCAGTTGGACTTGCAATTCAAGATATCAGCATTGCTCAAGCAGTTTATCGCAATGCAAAAATCAAACAACTTGGTACAAAATTCGAACTCTAGCATCTACAATGGTGAGCCTGATGTTAAAGCTAACCCAAGATAGCTAACAAGATAACTGGTAGAAAAGCCTGCTATTAGTCCAAATAAATGTCCTTCCCAGGAAACACCTTTTTTTCCCGGGAAGATCCCTAAAAAAATTCCGGCAAAATAATAAATGCTGATAATCCCAAGTATAATTGCAGTTACAGTCCCTTGTTGCAGAATATCACTTACCAATAATCCCCAATAGCCAGTAATTAATGAACTCGCTCCTATATGAATTCCAGGTTTGGCAAAACACCAAATTAAAAAGCCGCTCAGAACCGTAATCATTACTGTAACGTATAAAAAATAGGTTAATCCGTTAATGAGAATAAAATTACTTAATACCAATAATGGGATTGAATTAAAGAAAATATGATTGAAATTTGCATGCAGAAAGGGGGCAAACAGAATGCCGCTGAGGCCATAAAAGCGTCTCGGGATGATACCAAGATAGAGCAAGCGATTGTTTAAAAAAAGATTAATAAAATAAATCAGCCAAGGTATACACAAAATAATAATAAGTGTATTCATGTTGGCTTTTGTTTGTTCAATAATAATAGCCAAACTCTGATTAATTTCTTCAAGCATGTAAAATCTCTTTTATTGTTTCAGCAGTTTTTTATTGGTTTTTTGAGCTGGGTTGTTGGCGGGCAGAGCGGTAATTATTCGCACAGGAACAAACAGAAGCGGGTCAACTAAGGTTTGATTTAGAATCATTGACCAGTGTAGATGTGGTCCAGTGGCTCGCCCCGTTTTGCCAACGGTTCCAACTTGCGCTGCTTGCTCCAGATGATCACCAACTTTAACATCAATACGTTTTAGATGGGCATAGAGAGAAAATAGGCCCATACCATGGTCGACGATTACTGTATTACCTGTAAAAAAATACTCTTTTGTAGCAACGACATTTCCTTCAGCGGTGACATGAACTGGAGCATCCTCAGGAGCTCCAATATCTAAACCTGAATGGGGTGGCCATGGTTGATGGTTGTAAAATCGTTTTAGTCCAAAAAGACTGGTAATCGCCCCATGTGCTGGCGCTTTAAATCCACTAACAAAGGGATTGTTGGGTGTAAATTTTGCAAACAGTTTTGCCATCTCCTGATTTTCTTTATCAATGCGTTTTTTATCTTCTTCATACGGATTAACAAGACGATTATCAGTAATTGTCAGGTTTTGAGTTGCATAATATTTATCGGTGACATGAAAGGGAATTGAGGTTTTATAGGGTTTGGTCATTATAAGCTTTTGCACAGGTTCCATTTTGTCCAGAGGTATACCAACAATAAGTAGCCATTGATTGGGTTCTGAACTGGGAAGGACGGCAATTTTTTTATTGTCATAATAGATTTCAGGTTGCTGCTTAACGTCGATAGGGATAATGGTTACACCACCGTTAACCGAATGGTTTTCAGGCAAGTTATTTGAGGCTGCATACAAGGAACGAGTCAGCAAAAGTAATAAAGAAATAATTAGATATAAAAATTTAGAGCAATCCATCATTTATGGTCCTCTTTATTAATGATTTCACAATTTAAATGTCCTTGAGCTAAGCGTATATTAATCATGTCGCCTCTATTGACTTGCTGAACATTAAAAATAACTTTTTCATTAAAGGTTGCAATTGCATAGCCTCTCTCCAGTGTAGCTAAGGGACTTACTGCATGCAATGTAGCCAAGCGGGTCATGAAAGTTTGTTTTAATCTATTCAACTTTGCAGTAATAAGGTGTGTTAAATACTGTTCCAAAGATAGAACGCGATTTTGCGATTGTTGGAGCAATGTTCGTGGATTATTGGCGTGTAATTTGGTGAGTAATAGATGTAATCTGTTTTTTTGTTGGTTTAATAAACTATGCATTGCTTGATAGAGTTGTCGCTCTAAAAAGTCAATTGTCTGCCAATATTTAGCGATTAACTGCTGTGGCGATAAAATTTTACCCATGCGGTTAGAGAGTAAAAGTTGTTTATGTTGGGTAAGGCGACCAATCGATGAAATTGCACGTTGTTTGAGTGTTTGTAAGGAAGCTAGCAACTCAATTTGATTAGGGGTTACTGCTTCGGCTGCAGCAGTAGGTGTGGCAGCTCTTAAATCTGCGACAAAATCAGCGATGGTGAAATCAGTCTCATGGCCTATCCCTGTGACAATGGGAATAGTGCTTTTACTTATCGCCAAGGCCAACTGCTCATTATTAAAAGCCCACAAATCCTCAATGCTACCACCGCCTCTGGCTAAAATTAACACATCAGCCAGATTATCTTGATTTGCTTTTTTGATGGCTTTAATGAGTTGCTGGGCAGCATCTTTCCCTTGTACTTCGCTTGCATAGATTTTTACCGAGGCTAAAGGATAACGTCTTGCCAGAGTTGTTAAAATGTCATGCAATGCCGCCCCACTGGCAGAAGTAACAATCCCAATAACAGATGAAAAACGAGGGATATTCTTTTTTCTTTCCGCAGCAAATAATCCCAACGACTGAAGTTTTGCTTTTAACTCTTCGAATTGACGATAAAGTTCTCCCAGGCCGGCATCACTAAGGGAATGCACTATTAGCTGATAATCACCTCTTGCTTCATAGAGACTTAATTTCCCTTTGGCTAAAACTTGTTGCCCATCTTTAAAATGTTTGCTGTTTGCGTCATGATGATTCCGGAAATAAACACAACGCAATTGGGCTAAGTGATCTTTTAAGGTAAAATAAAAATGCCCTGAGCTTGGCTTACTTAAGTTAGATAACTCACCAAGGACAAGGAGCTCACCAATTTCATTTTCCAGAAAAGAACGTATTTGACGATTAAGTTGACTTACTGAAAGTGTGGGTAAATCTGATTGCATAAAAAATGAGAAAAGATGGAGTAATATTATATTTTAGCAATTAAAACTAGTAGGAAAAATAGCTGTTGTGCGATAAGCTTTATCAGTTTAATGGTTAGCTAAAAGGATCTAGATGATTGTTAGATGTGTTGTGGTTATCGCAAGCTTGGTCATAACTTCTTCCGTGATTGCTGAAACACTCTATGATGCTGTGCAGCATGGAATGATTTCAAATCCTGATGTCTTATTTAATACGGCTAAAGGATTAACTGCTCGACAAGGCGTTGATAAAGCTCGAGGAGCCTATTTTCCTACAGTAGATGTTACGGGTGGATTTGGTCGTGAAAAAAGTATTAACCCAACTACCGAAGCTATTGACGGTCCCGGGCAACGCATCTTAAACCGTGTCGAATCAAATATTGAATTCAAGCAAAATCTTTTTGCTGGAGGCGGTATTGCTAATGAGCTGAAACGTAATGTCTATCTTTGTGAAGCGCAAAAATTAAAAACACAAGGTATTGCCGAAGATTTGGCTTTGGATATAACCAATCGATATTTACTAGTCCTTTTGCATCAGCAACTCTATGTTTATGCTGTAAAAAACTATCAGGCGCATCGCTCTGTTTTTGCCATGATAAAAGAGCGAAGTGATGCAGGAATTTCTCGTGAGGCTGAGTTAGATCAAGCGGATGCCCGTTTAGCATTAGCTGAAGCTAATAAAATCAGTGCCGAAGCAAATTTACATGAAGCAAGAATTAACTATGCTAAAGCGGTAGGGAAATGGCCGGGAAAATTAGTTTGGCCTAAAATTCCTACGAATAGAGAGTTGCCTCGTTCCTTAGGTGAGGCTATCGAGCAAGGATTAGATAGTCACCCTACGGTGAAGTCTACATACGCCGATGTGAAAGAAGCCAAATCACAATACGAAGTTGCTCGAGCCAGTTATTATCCACGGGTTGATTTGGTTTTAAGCGCTTCGCAAAATCGTAATTTAGATGGTCTTGTTGGACCAAATAACGATAGACTGGCAATGATACGTATGAATTATAACGCGTTTCGTGGTGGTGCGGATGAAGCTCATGTGCGTGAAACGGCTTATCAAGTTCAGGAAGCTTATGAAATAAAAAATAAGGCATTGATTGATCTAAAAGAGTCTATTCGTTTATCGTGGAATGCCTGGATGGCAGCAGGTCTTAGATTAAAACCGTTAAGACAGCACGTCATTGCTTCAAGACAGACCCGTAGTGCTTATCAAGAGCAATTTAAAGTAGGTAAACGTACTTTACTTGATTTATTGGATTCTCAAAATGAATACTATCAATCAGAAATTGAATTTGTGCGAGGTAAAAATGATGAAATTTTTGCACGTTACCGTATTTTAAATGGTATGGGCAAATTACTCCCTTATCTCCATCTTAGATTGCCCGCGAATGTCGTTAATAACGATGTATTTAGTTCAGCTCAGACGCATATCTTGCTTAATAAGGAAATGGATAAAATACCTTATCCTGATACAACTGATGATGCGTTAGCGTTAGCTCATCCTGTGAAAAATATGAATACTACGCCACTGACCAAAGCGACTATTTATAAAAATACAACGACACCACCTATTGTCGCCCCCAGAGTCTGGTATGTTTCAACCGGGGTTTTTGCTCAAAAAGAAGAAGCTATCACTTTAGCAAAACATCTTAATAAGCTAGGTTTTAAGGCTTGCGTACAAATTATTAAAGGTTGTTTCAATGTAATAGTAGGTCCTTATGAATATCGTGGCCATGCAGCAAACGCCATGGAGAGACTAAAGGAAGTTGCTCATGTGCAGGGAGTACTGGTCACTTATAAGCAAATACCTAAACACATTTAGTCTGGCTGGCATAGTTTTACTTGTAAGCTTGCCTTTTGTGTCTGGGTATAGTTCTACACAAGAGAATCTGCCCTTATCTATTGAGCAAATAGATAAGGAGCAGCAAAAATACACGGGTGCCATAGCTCAGCGTTTTGCTGCCTGGAAAAAATTAATTTTAACGAATCGGAATGATGCTACCTTCAATAAACTAAAAGTAACGAACGATTTTTTTAATCAATTTATCTTTCACTATGAAGACAATACTCAGGGTGTAGAAGATTATTGGCAAACACCAGAAGAATTTATTGTCTCTGGGGAAGGGGATTGTGAAGATTTTTCCATTGCGAAGTATTTTACATTACTTGCATTAGGAGTTCCTATGCAAACTTTGCGAATTACCTATGTTAAATCTGTAAAACTTAATCGCGCACACATGGTTTTAGCCTTCTATGCAAAACCAAATGCCGAACCCCTGGTTTTGGATAATTTGGTGAGTGAAATTTTACCTGCTTCAAAACGACCGGATTTAATTCCCGTTTACAGTTTTAATGGTCAAGGACTTTGGTTAGCTAAACAGCGAAGTTCGGATAAATTTTTGGGCGACTCAAATCGTTTAACTAAGTGGCAAAGTCTTATTCAAAGAATGCAAAAAAGGTGATTTATGACATTAACACGGAAGATGTCTATAGCGGTTCTAAGCTTATTAATATTAATTTTTATTGGTTCATACCTTATCAGTTTAAATAATGAGCGAAACTATTTTATTCAACAAATGGGAAGCAATGCTCAGGATACAGCCACTTCATTAGGTTTGTCGCTTTCTCATGCACTGGTTAACCAAGATAAAGCCCTCATGCTTTCTATGGTGCAGGCTGTATTTGATCGTGGTTATTTTTCTTTGATTGAAGTTCGAAATATGGAAGGGAAGCTATTAATTTCGCGGCAACAACTTAAACAAAAAGAAAAAGTGCCTGGATGGTTTAAAAAATTTATTCAATTAACTCCCCCAGTGCGCTCGTCAATTGTCATGAGTGGCTGGAATCAAATCGGTGAAATTTTTGTGGCAACAGATCCGAATTATGCATTGAATGCACTGTGGGATAATGCCCGCGAGCTAATTGCCTGGTATGTACTGTTTGCTTTGCTTTCATTGTTCATCGTTTATCTTTTTATAAATTGGTTACTGAAACCTTTCAAACGAGTCACTGAACAGGCACAAGGAATTTGCCAGCGCCAATTCCCTATACAGGAACAGATTCCAAAAACACCCGAATTCAAAAAGGTTACTCTTGCTATGAATCAAATGGTGATGAGAGTAAAACGTATTTTCAAAGAGCAGTTAGAACAAATAGAAAAATTACGCGATCAGTCTTTCCAGGATTCCTTAACTAATATAGGAAATCGACGATACTTTTTACAACAACTTACCTCTTTGCTAAGTGATGAAGAGGAATTTACTCCCGGCTTTATAATCTTGGTTGCCGTAGATGGTCTCGAACGCTTAAATAAGGAATCAGGATTTCAGGAAGGGGATAAGGTGCTTTGCGATATTGCCAACGTATGTGCCAATTTTTGGCCCTCTGACACAATCATTAATCTATCCAGGATCAGCGGTAGTAATTTTGCATTATTAATAAAAGAAAGTGATGCCAACGAATTCGTAAAAAACTGTGACAAATTTAATGAAGAAATAAAAAAATCATTAAAAAGCTATCCATGCCAAGCTTTTGTAGCAGCAGTTCCTTATTCATTACATCAAACACCTACTGAATTGTTGATTGAAGCAGATAAAATTTTAAAACATTCAAGGAATGAAGCAAACAAGTTATCATTTAGTGCAAGTATAAATAGTTATGAGCCGACTATTACTGGCGAAGAAATAACAGCGGCTTTATCAACGTCAAAAATTTCTTTATATAATCAATTGATTGTTTCAAATCGAGACAGTTTTCATCGAGAAATTTTCGTACGACTTAACGAGAATGGACGCGAACTGTGTGCAGGCTATTTTATGCCTATAGCAGAGAAAGCTGGGAAAGCTCATTTGGTTGATCAGGCTGTTCTGAAGAAAGTGTTGGCAGAGAATCTCTTGACTCGTTTCACAATTGCTTTAAACCTTACAGCAGAGACGATTTTGAATCCGCAATATCGCGAAGATTATCTGGCAATGCTTGGAAAGATACCTATGAAGCATCGCAATAGGCTCCATTTGGAGATGAATGAAACGACAGTATTAAAAAATTTCTCAAAAGTATTGCTCTTTGTCAAAGCATTGCAAAAATTAAATATCAATGTCGGCATAGATCAAGTTGGTATTAATTTTTCACCAATGCATTATTTAAATGAGCTTCCAATTAATTACATCAAGTTACATGGCAGCCTATTTCATGACATCACGGAAAATGAAAATAAACAGTTCTTCATCCATTACTTTAACGAAATGGCAAAAACACTTGATATAAGTGTGATTGCCACATTCATCGAAAGAGAGGAGCAGTGGGAAATTTTACAAAAATTAGGGGTTACATGGGGACAGGGGAAATTTATAAGTGCCATTGAACCTCTAACAGATGTCACTACACACTAGATGGCTTACCAACCTTGGTAAGCGTCTTCTTTGCATTCAACACCCTCTTTGAGAGTGACTTTTTTTCCTGATAAGGCTGGAATTCGCTCACCGGGTAATATAATGCCGACTAAATTCAAGGGATCAGCGGCGGAAAAGCTAACACTCATTGCGTCAGGCGTTTTCTTTTTAATAGCGCGAACCGAGTCAACTGCATAAGGTAGGGCAAATTGCTCTCCCAGAAAACCACTGACAAAACGGCCTCCTCTAATCTCTCCCTGTGCTTCCAAACGACGAAAGACAATAAGTAAATCGCGCCAGCTGGAGATAATTTTCTCCCTTGCCAATAATTCACGAAAGAATATGCCATATCGTTTTAGTAAAACCCAACAGGTGGCCTCAAGTTGTCTATCTTTGGTTGTTATTTTTTTTCTATTTAATAGAGACCACCGACCGGTGGCATGTCTAAAAATGCTACGACTTCTTCTTCCTGTCCGACGATGAGGGTCTATCAATGCACGTAAATTATCAAAACCATCAGCAGTAATTAATCCAGCTGAAACCAACTCCCATAAACCTGCTTCAATTTCGGCCTTCAAATGATTGACTCCATCGGTAATATCTACAAAAAAAGAAGCCCCATTTTCTTTTAAATAAAAATAGATGTTCTGTGCAACATGACTTAGAGAGGGTTGTAGTTCATTCTCTAAAGGAGGCATGTTGCTCATCCAATCGGCATCTTCACGAATAAAAAAAGTAATTGGAGCCACACTGGTGGGGATTATACGTTTATATTTTAAAGAACCGGGGGAGGCGCTATTTTCTTGTACTGCTAATGCGGGATGAGGTGATAAACGTCCCCAACCTATTACCCCTGTCAAACAAAGGCGATCTAACATATCTGGGGTATAGTCTTTTACTCGTCTGGCAAAAATTTGCTTTTCCCAGGCATTGGCCGGAATCTCATAGCCTTGTAATTGTCTAATAGCTTCTAACAACCCGTGTTCGCCTTTTAATTCCGTACCGGGCATGACATGCTGCCAGTTTATTAGCCAACGCATAAATTGTGCAGCGGTTACGGGTTCAATTTCCTGGCGTAATTTGCCTAAAGTGAGGTTATGAATTCTGGCTAAAAGCCGCCGCTCACACCATTCAACTTGTTGTTGTTTTGTTGTTCTAAAGTAACCACGCAAAATTGATCCTGAAGATTCTAGATGAAGTAGTGCCTGTTCAATTTCAGCTTCTTTTAAACCCAGTGTATTAGCAAGTTCATGAGCGTGAATAGGCCCGGTATGTTGCATCCAGCCTCTTAACATTTGAACAATAGCAGCCTCACGCTCTAAAGATTGCTCCTTAATATCAGGTAGTGTGGTATCAAAAATTGCCTCAGGATAAATTTCAGCGAAGCTATGTTTTTTTTCTGTGGCTATCCAAAATTGCTTATTTGCAACAGAGGCTATACCTGCGCGATTCTGGTTGCTTAGTTGTTCGAAAAAAAGTTTCCATGCAGGAAACAGCGTATGTATATTACTCAAGTGAATATCGATTGGCAGGGCAATTAAACTTTGCAATGTGTCGTGTAATTCATCCGCATTTCTAATATCTGGCCAAGCCTGTTTTTGAACTTCAATAATGGCATCTGGATCAAGTGCGCCCACTTCACGTAAAACAGACTCTGGCAAAAAACGACGCATTTCTACCGCTCTGGCTCGCCTCTCTTCTAAGGGGGCATCATCAAGAAAAGCATAGGGATTTGCATTTAAAATTTCATGGGAAAACACAGAAGGTACAGGGGTGTCGATGGCCAAACATTGAATTTTTCCCTCGTTGATTCTTTCAAGAAGTTTAATAAGACCTTCGATATCAAGCGCTTCCGTGAGAGCATCTTTCATGGTTTCAATAATTAACGGATGTTTTGGAAGCTCGATGTCTTGCCCGGCTAGATTATCCTGACACGCAGCGGCGTCGGGAAATACAGCGGCTAATAAATCATCTGAAAGCATCCGCAGAATATTCGGGGGTATTTTTCTACCATTGCGAAAGCGTACCAAAGCTAGCGATCGGGTTGCCGCCCATCGCCAGCGCGTTGTAAAAAGAGGCGATTGCAAAATCGCTTGTGTTATCACCTCAGTAATTGAATTTGGATGTAAAAAATGAAAAACATCAGCTAAAGGAAAGCTATGCTGTTCAGCAAGAGCAATATTAATGCCGTCATCTGTCGCTGCTGCTTGTAATTCAAAATTGAACGAGCGACAGAAGCGCTTTCTTAAAGCAAGCCCCCACGCTTTGTTAATACGGGCTCCAAAAGGAGAATGAATAACAAGTTGCATACCACCTGACTCATCAAAGAAACGCTCAGCAATAATAATTTCCTGAGTTGGGATCGCTCCTAAAACGGCTCGTCCTTCCAAAATGTATTCAATAAGTTGCTCAGCCCCGGCATCATTAACTCCACATTGTTCTTTTAACCAGTTTATCGCGGCAGAAGCAGCAGATTGTTTTTGAATTTCTTCAACAGGAGAAAGAGTTAAAGGAAGCAATTCATCTATTTTTTTTCGTAAATAAGAAACTTGCAGGGAGAGTTCATCTGAGCGAGGGGGAGCTTCGCCGCGCCAGAAAGGAACGCTGGGAGGGGAGCCATGAGCGTCTTCGACCAGGACTCTTCCCTTGGTACTTTCTATTCGTTTAATTTTCCAGGAAGTATTGCCGAGCAGAATAATATCACCGCGATTGCTTTCAACAGCAAAGTCTTCATCCAAGGTACCTACCATAACTTCATTAGGCTCTGCGATTACCGTAAATAAACCATTTTCCGGAATGGCTCCGCCACTTGTAATGGCTGTTAAACGGCTGCCACGACGCGCTTTAACGATGCCATTAACGCGATCACGAAAGAGATAAGCACCGTATCGTCCGCGGGAGCCTGCAATACCATTAGCAAGCATCTCTAAAACAGAATCAAATTGTTCTCGAGAGAGGTTTTTATAAGGAAAACTTTTTTTAATTAGTTTAAATAATTCATCCTCATACCAATCATCTGTTGCGCAGGTTGCAACGATTTGTTGCGCTAAAATGTCTAGAGGTACCTCGGGAACCAGTAATTGATCTAATTCTTTGTTGCGAATGGCATGAACTAAGGCGGCGCATTCAAGTAATTCATCGCGTGTGGTCGCAAAAATTCTTCCCTTTGAAATAGCGCCATGCCAGTGACCTGAGCGACCAATGCGCTGCAAAGCAACAGAAATCAAACGAGGTGAGCCAAGTTGGCAAACAAGATCAACCGTACCAATATCAATTCCTAATTCCAAGGATGCTGTTGCTACCAGTGCTTTCAGTTCACCATTCTTTAATTTTGTTTCAGCTGCCAAGCGTAGCTTACGCGATAAACTCCCATGGTGAGCTGCCACTAACTCTTTTCCTAAACGTTCGGCCAGATGATGAGCAACACGTTCTGCCAGCCGTCTGGTATTAACAAAAATTAACGTAGAACGATTTTGCCTTGCTAGTTCTGCCAAGCGCTCATAAATCTCATCCCACATTTCATTGGATGCAACAGGGGCTAGTTCGCTGGAAGGAACCTCAATATGAAGTTCAAGTTGACGAGTATGACCAATATTGATAATCACTGGTTTAGGTCGATCATTTCCTGTAAGAAAATTAGCAACAATATTGATAGGTTTTTGCGTCGCTGATAGACCAATGCGAACGGGGGACTGAATGCTAATTGCTTCTAATCGTTCTAAGGATAACGAGAGATGTGTTCCCCGTTTATTGTTTGCTAATGCATGAATCTCATCAATTATGACAGTTTTTACATCTTTCAGAATAGTGCGACTTTTTTCAGCAGTAAGTAATAAATAAAACGACTCAGGGGTAGTTACTAAAATATGAGGGGGTTTTTTTAGCATGGCTTGTCTTTCACGAGGAAGCGTGTCACCCGTACGCACGGCAATTTGTATTTCCTCCATTTCATAGCCTTGTTCTTTCCCCAATTTGAAAATCTCAGCCAGGGGGCCGATGAGATTTTTTTGAATGTCATTTGTTAGTGCTTTTAATGGTGAGACATACAGCACTTGTGTTTGATTAGTTAATTCTTTAGCAATGGATTGACGTACTAGCTTATCGATGCAAACGAGAAATGCAGCAAAAGTTTTCCCCGAGCCCGTAGGCGCAGAAATTAAAGTGGTATTGCCTGCAAGAATCTGCGGCCAACCTTGTTCTTGTGGTTCCGTTGCTGAGATAAATTGCTTAACAAACCATTCGCGAACCAGAGGATGTGCCCAGGGCAGGCTGTCAGAATACGTTGAAGTCATAAAATACAGTATATGTGAAATTAACCTTTTATGCAGGCTAAAGGGGTTAAGAATGCAACTCGCCGTGCTAAACCGGCAAACTCCGTGGCTTCAACCACTTTATGGACATCTTTGTAAGCACCAGGTGCTTCTTCAGCGATACCGCGCATGGAGCTGCTACGAATATATATTCCTGCATGTCTCAACTCGTCAATAAGCGTTCTTCCTTGCCAGCGTTTTAACGCTTGTCGGCGACTCATTTGTCGTCCAGCACCGTGACAAGCAGAGGCAAAGGCATGATTTAAATCTGGTGGATTACCCGCTAATATAAATGAGCCTGTTCCCATACTGCCGCCAATACAAACTGGCTGACCCACCTCTTTATAACGTTTTGGTAAGGTTGGATGTTGCGGGCCAAAAGCACGCGTGGCTCCTTTACGATGAACATAGAGCATTTGTTCTTTGCCGTTAACGACATGTTTTTCTTGCTTGCAAGTATTATGAGAAACATCAAACAACGTTTCAAGATTAGCATGAGGAAGTATGTTAGCAACGGCTTCTCGCGTTAAATGGACAATAATTTGGCGATTAGCTAAAGCACAATTAATTCCAGCATTCATTGCTCCCAAATATCGTTGGCCTTCCTCTGAAAGAATAGGAGCACAGGCTAATTCTCTATCTGGTAAATGAAGTCCCAATTTGCTTGCTGCTTTTGCTAGCGAAACTAAATAATCAGAACCAATTTGATGACCTAAGCCACGTGAGCCGCAATGAATGGCGATAATAATTTGATTCTTGCTGAGGCCAAACGCTTTCGCTGCATTTTCATCATAGATCTGTTTAACAAGCTGAATTTCTAAATAATGATTACCGGATCCTAACGTGCCCATTTCATGTAATTGACGCTTTTTGGCATGGTCAGAAACATAGTTGGGGAGTGCACCATCGACACAACCATTTTCTTCAACATACTCTAAATCTTCTTTTTTGCCATAACCCTCACTAATTGCCCATTTCGCACCACCCAACATGACCTTATCCAATTCTTTGACAGATAAACGCAGTTTTCCTGTTGAGCCAACACCTGAGGGGACATATAAAAAAAGTTGTTCAGCCAAATCTTCAATGTGGGGCAAAATATCATCGAGAAAAAGATTAGTACGTAAGCAACGAATACCGCAAGAAATATCAAAGCCTACACCGCCGGCTGAAATAATTCCACCTTCATTAGCATCGAATGCGGCCACGCCACCAATAGGAAAACCATAACCCCAATGAGCATCAGGCATGGTCATAGCCTGACCAACTAGTCCAGGTAAACTCGCTACATTGATGATTTGTTCGCGGACTTTTTCATCCATAGCTGCTATTAATTCTTGGGTGCCATACATCATTACTGAATGAGGTTTTTCATCAGGCGCCCAACGATAGTCATCAATTCGTTTTATTTGTGACATATCCACAAGCAATCTCTCCATCTATGCTGTTAAACATCGACAACACATTTAGCTTCCCATATATTATTTATTTGTTTTACGGACAACATTGTCAAGGTAGCACCCTTTACATCAATTCCCCGTTCAATCTTTTCGTTCCATTGTTCGCCCTGAGCTTCGCCGTGCCATGTACTACCTGCATTTTCAACTTTAAAATGAGCCAATATTAAATGATGTTCCTGCGCGTTCGCGATTAGCAAATTCAGCCAGGTAACAAATGCTAATTCAATATCATTTTCTTCAAACACAAAAGAAATGGCTTTTTGAGTGGTGACTGTGGACAAATCTCCCATTAAAGCAAACATTGCTTTGGCGGCTTGTTCAAAGCTTTGTTCTAAAGATGAGCCTCTTCCAATAATGCCAATATCTGCATCGTGGTCAAAATAGTTTTGATCATTCATGGTGTAAAGTCCCTAATCTATTTCCTTGAGCCTGATGACAATCTACTGTTGTCATCAAAGTCCGTTCAGCCCAATTGTCGTTGATTTTTATCTAAGGCAAGGCGAAATGCCAGCTCATTGCTTTGGACAACTCTTCCAGCATGATTTCCCCACGAATACTATTTCCTTTGGGGTTGACTCGAGGACTCAGTACAACAATTCCGGCTTTACCTGGCAGTGCTGCAATTGTATATCCGGAAACACCACTTTTGGCTGGTATACCTGTTTTAACCATATGCGTGCCTGTTTCGTCATATAAACCGCAAGTAGCCATAATTGCTAAAGTAATTTTGCAAGTTTCCAGGGAAATTATTTGGCCGCCACCAACAGGATCTTTGCCACCGTTAGCAAGCAGTGTGGGTAAATAGAGCATTTGCTCAAGCTCTGCTTCATAGGAGCAGAGGGTAAAATATAAATCCAGCGTTTCGCTTACTCCGGCTCCTAAATTGTTTCTGCTTTTCAGTAAATAAGCGAGAGAGCGATTGCGATCACCAGTTCTTTTTTCAGAGGCAAAAACGAGAGGATTAATACTAAGCCGTTGATTAAAAAGTTTTTGTACCCAATGTTCTAACCAGGCAAATTGCTGTTCGCCAATACCTGGAATATGGGAGCATAAAGTAATTGCACCCGCATTTAACATTGGATTAGAAGGTTTAGGACCAAATTGCTCAAGACGAGTAATCGAAGCAAAATCGTCTCCTGATGGCTCGACTTTCACCCATTCAAACAGTTGCTCAGCACCAAATTCTTCAAGCAGGCCGATGAGAGTAATCATTTTGCCGGTACTTTGTAGGGTTACTGGGGCGAGAGGTTGATTGCTGTAGGATAACGATTCACCACCAAGGGTATGCACCGCTATGGCAGTAAGATCTTTATTAACATTCGCTAATTCAGGAATGTAATTAGCCGTATTGCCTTCCTGGCTGAGTTCTGCTTTGCTCACCAGTTGTTTCAAGAGATCAACAGTTATTCGATTCTGTGTCATAGACTCTCGGATAAAAAAAAGGGTTTGCATTATGCTAAATTTAGCACACTAATACAAATAAAAGAGCAAATATGAGATGAGGAATCGTTGCTTTTGTTTATAATTCCTGTCATTCCCACGAAAGTGGAAATTTATCCTCTAAACGGAGGAAAGAATAACTAGGATGGTTAGATTCCCACCTACGCAGAAATGACATTTTTTCTTGTTAGGGAAGAGATTCGCGCTAGTTCAAAGAGACAAAAACTCTCTTAATTTACCTCCTATGTCTGGTGCTCTCATAAGGCTTTCACCAATAAGGAAACAATGAATTTGATTGTTTAGCATGAGCTGGATGTCCTCGCGAGTATTAATCCCACTTTCGGTAATCATAATTTTATTTGCCGGGAGATTTTTAACTAATTCAATACTTGTGCGGATATCGGTTGTGAAGGTATGCAAGCTGCGATTGTTAACCCCCATTAATGGTGTCGGAAGTTCTATGGCTCGTTGCAATTCTTCAAGTGTATGGCTTTCTACTAACACAGCCATATTCAGTTCTTGCGCTAATTGGCAATAATCTCTAAGTTGATGATCGTCGAGCATTGCAACAATAAGTAGAATACAGTCAGCGCCCAGAAAGCGGCTTTCATAAATTTGATAAGGATCAATAATGAAATCTTTGCGTAGTACGGGTAAAACTGAATTTTCTTTAGCCACCGCAAGAAAAGAAGGATGGCCTTGAAAGAAATTAATATCAGTAAGAACGGATAAGCACCGGGCACCATTCTTTTCATAGATTTTAGCAATAGTGGCCACATCAAAATCAGCGCGAATCAATCCTTTACTTGGGGAGGCTTTTTTAATTTCGGCAATAATTGCAGGGTTAGCATTATTAAGATTAGCAATGAAGTCTCGGGGTAGGGGATTGTTGTGTTCCATTAAAACTTCTAACGGTAGATTTCGTTTGGCCAATTCAACTTCTAATTTTTTATGTTCTGCTATTTTATTGAGAATGCTATTCATATATTTGCCCTTTGTGGGTTAATTCTTTTAGTTGCTGGAATCGTCGTTGAGCCTCTCCGCTATCGATTGCTTCTTTTGCTTTTTCGATGGCATCAGAAAAACTCATTGAGGAATCAGCGCAATAAAGGGCAAGAGCGGAATTTAGGAGTACGATATCACGTGCTGGCCCTTGTTGTCCGTTGAATACACCTTTAGCTAACGCTAAGCTTTGCGTTGGTGAATCCACAATTATTTCGTCCAAACTTGAATGGAAGCAATTATAATCTTTTGGGTTAATGCTCCAATGACGCAATTGCCCATGCTGGTATTCCACTACATCAGTAATCGCTGAAATGCTGACTTCATCCATGCCATCGCGCGAATTAACTACAAGAGCATGTTCACTTCCCAGGTTGGCCAAGACATGTGCCAAAGGTTCAAGCCAGCGTTTTGCAAACACACCAACAACTTGTTTAGTAACTCGTGCTGGGTTAATGAGAGGGCCAAGAAGATTAAATAAGGTGCGAATGCCAAGTTGTTGGCGGGCATTACGGGCATGCTGCATTGCCTGGTGAAAATGTGGTGCAAATAAAAAACTTACTCCGCATTGTTGTATGCAATCTTTGAGCTGTTCATCACTGAGTTGCAATTCAAAACCCGCTTCTATTAATAGATCGGCACTACCACTGCGGCTTGAAACAGAACGATTACCATGCTTGGCTACGCGAACTCCTGCTGCTGCTACCACAAAACTACTAATGGTAGAGACATTAAAGGTATTTTTACCATCGCCACCAGTACCTACGATATCAATGAGGTCTTTTCCTAAATCAATAGGATGCGCAAGCTCCATCATTACTGTTGCCGCGGTGGTTAATTCTTCTGTGGTTTCACCTTTCATGCGCATTAAAGCTAAGAAGGTTGCGATTTGTACATCAGTTAATTCACCGCTCATGCAAGTGTGCATAAAATTTTGCATTTGCGAAGTCGTTAAATCTTTACCCGCAATTAATTGCTCAAAAAGTTTCGTTGTATTCATGTTCTAAAAAATGGGTTAGTAATTGTAAACCATGTTCGCTCAGAATGGCTTCCGGATGGAATTGTAGACCATAAAGTGGGTATTGACGATGAGAAATAGCCATAATTGTGTCGTCAGCCCATGCATCAATGGAGAAACAAGAGGGAAGCGTCTTCGTATCGATAGCAAGCGAATGATAACGTGTTGCTTGAAAGGGACTCGGCAAACAGCGAAAAAGACCTTGTTTATGATGCAGGATCGCAGACGTTTTTCCATGCATAATAGTTGGGGCCTGGATAATTGAGGCACCAAACGAATAAGCTAAACATTGATGGCCAAGACAAACCCCTAAAATTGGAATTTGTTGATGGAAATGCTCAATTACAGCAAGTGAAATACCAGCTTCTTGCGGGCCTTTAGGGCCGGGAGAAATAACAAGATATTGCGGTGCTAGCTGCCTGATTGTCCGAATATCGATGTTGTCATTGGCATAAACCATGACTTGTTGACCTAGATATTGAAAATATTGCACCAGGTTGTATGTAAAAGAATCATAATTATCAATGATGAGTAACATAAATTCCTGAGTTAAAAGAAAACAATGAAATGCGTTGGGGATACTTATCAGCTACAAAGAAAACTCTTCACCTAAATAAACGGCTCTGACCTGTTGATTACGTAGGATTGCCTCAGGCGTTCCTTCACAAAGAATTCTGCCCTGACTGACAATGTAAGCGCGTTCACAAATGTCTAAAGTCTCACGAACATTATGATCAGTAATTAATACACCGATTCCTTTATCACATAAATGAAGAATAATTTTTTTAATATCTAGAACGGAAATGGGATCAACGCCTGCAAAGGGTTCATCTAATAAAATAAACGTAGGTTCAATCGCTAAAGCTCGAGCAATTTCAACACGACGACGTTCCCCCCCCGAAAGACTCATCCCTAAGCTTTTTTGAATGTGAGAAATATGAAATTCCTGCATTAATTCTTGTAATTTTTCTTGGCGCCCTTGGTCGTCCAAGTCCTTGCGTAATTGTAAAATCGATAAAATGTTATCAGCAACTGACATTTTCCGAAAGACTGAGGCTTCTTGGGGCAAATAGCCAATACCCAAGCGTGCTCGTTGATGCATCGGAGCTTTGGTAATATCCTGCTCATTAAGTATAATTTGGCCTTCATCACAAGATTGCAGACCAACAATCATATAAAAGCAAGTTGTTTTACCGGCGCCATTAGGACCCAATAATCCTACGCATTCTCCACGACGAATATTGATACTAACGTCGTTAACAACCGTACGTGTTTTAAAAGATTTTTTTAAATGACGCGCTAACAATTCACTCATGATTTTTTCTCAGGATGAATAATAATGGTGGTGCGATTTTTAGTGTCACCCTTAGAAATAACATGTTGCTTTTCTGTATCATAGCTAATTTTGGGACCTGCAAAAGAGTTATCTCCTTGAGTAATTCGTGCGTTGCCAATTAATTCAACCAAGTGACGCTCAGGATAATAACGAATCATATCTGCATAAGCATGTAATAAGGGTTTATTAAGAGCAGTCTGCGTCCAATAATGGGCTTGTTCAGTCTCATCCCCTAAAGCAATTGCCAGAATTAATTTATTTTGCTGATTGCCTTCAGTAATGGCTTTGGCGGCACGCAGGTGCGTGGTTCCCTGATTAAACTCTACTCTGCCAACATACTCGCCACGGTGTGTTTGTTGATTGAGATCCGCAGAGTCGGCAGCGAGTTCGGCAATTTTTTCTCGATCGTCAGGCATGGCAAAACTGGTTATGTTAACTAGGATTAGCAAGAAAAAAATGACTAAACTCGTTATTTTATCCATTTCGTGGCTCATAGGTTGCATGTGCTCTGCTTAGTTGCACGCGTTTATCGGCCAAATAGGCTTTCATTCCCTGAGAGTGTACGATACTTCCAGGTTGCTCAAAGCTTACAGCAAGTTCAGACATTGCCAATTTTTCTTTAGGAAAATAAACGAGTTCTTCCGTTTTCATTGTACTTTCCTGAGTGTGTTCACCTTTATTCTGATGAACAATCACATTATGGATAAACGTAATCTGTTCTCCGCCATGAATAGCTCTGGCTGTGTCTGAATGAATTTGCCAGGCAGGTTGTCCAGGTTGAACAATCATAATTTGCGGCATTTTTAACAAGTGTGTATTTTCTGCCGGGATATGCTGCATTTCAGGCGTTTGTAAATAGTTTATTAAGGCACCCTGCTCATCAAAACGACGCACTGTTAAATTAGTTACAATCGTATCAGCGGATTGGGATAGTGTTTTGTCATCCAACTTGTTGATAACGTTGGAGCTGGCAAAATACCACCCGGAGCAGGCAAGTGCTATAAGGACACAAAATAACCAGGCAGCTTGTTTAGCAGCGTTCATGAGGCTAAATACCTTGCAAATGCCTCTTCTTGTTTATTCTGTGCATTTAAAATGAGTTCACATACTTCACGTACTGCACCTCTGCCCCCAGTTTTTTCGGTCTGCCAGTCAGCAAATTCTTTGACCTGACTTACAGCATTGGCAACCGCGATTCCTAATCCCACTTGTTGGATGATTGGTAGATCAGGTAAATCATCACCAATGTAAGCAAATTCTTCACAATTAAAGCCAAGACGAGCTTTAAGTTGTTCAAAAGCACTTCGTTTATCGACTTGTCCAGTAAAATAATGCTGAATACCAAGTTGTTTCATACGATTGTCAATAACAGCATTGACCGAAGTTGTAATAACAGCGACCTGAATATCTGCAGCCATCAGGAATTTTAAACCCATGCCATCTTGAACATGAAAAGTTTTTAATTCGTTGCCAAAATTATCGATATAAAGAAGACCATCAGTTAGTACACCATCTACATCACAGATTAAGCATTTGATTTTTTTTGCTTTTTCAATTAATTCATTCATTTTATATCCTACAAAGTGGATTCTGGTAAAATTTTTTAAAAAACTCCTGCTCGCAGCAGATCATGCAGGTGAACAACTGCTAGGGGGCGATTGATGTCATCGACAACCACTAAGGATGTAATGCTGTATTTTTGCATTAGCGCCAGTGCTTCTGCTGCTAAAAGTCCTTTTTTGATTGTCTTACAGTTTCTGCTCATTACAGTTGCCAGAGGGGTGGTATTAATATCAAAATTTTGGGTTAATGTTCTTCTAATGTCCCCATCTGTATATACACCAGTAAGATATCCAGCACTATCAACCACGCAAGTCATACCTAATTTTTTAGCGGTGACTTCAATTAAGGCTTCACCAATAGTCGCTTGTTCATTCACCATAGGTAACTGCGATCCCTCATGACAAAGCTCATCAATACGCAATAATAAACGTCGTCCTAATGCACCACCTGGATGAGCTAAAGCAAAATCTTCTGCACTAAATCCTCTTGCCTGTAGTAAAGCGATAGCCAAGGCATCGCCCATTACTAAAGAAACGGTTGTGCTGGTGGTGGGGGCTAGACCCAAAGGGCATGCTTCTTGTTGAATACTAATATCAAGGTTGACATCAGCGGCTTTGGCAAGCGTAGATTCGCTATTGCCTGTCAACGTAATTAAAGGAACTTCAAGTCGTTTTAAAAGAGGAAGCAGGGTGATAATTTCATTTGTAAAACCTGAGTTGGAAATTGCAACGACAGTATCTTGCCGTGTAATCATTCCTAAATCACCATGACTCGCCTCGCCTGGATGCATAAAAAAGGCGGGTGTTCCTGTGCTTGAGAAAGTAGCAGCAAGTTTACTGCCGATATGACCTGATTTACCCATGCCCGTTACGACCACGCGGCCTTTGCAAGCCAGTAAAAGTTCACAGGCTGTTTCAAAGCGTTGATCAATACGTTGTGCTAAATCAAGTACTGCTTGCCCCTCAGTTTCAATGACTGCAAGGCCCAATTTGCAAAAATTCATATGCTTGAGAGTCATCTAAGAAGAGGGAAAGTGTAACATAGCAGACCAAAAATAGGTACCATATTGAGAAATCATGATCGTTTACTTCATTAATATCAAATCTTGAGGAAAGTGACGTCACCTGTTTATTATTTGGTCTGAGATTTTTTCTTTTAATTGACAGATTTGATTTGAATTTTCTGTTATCGACAGGATCTAAGGTTCCATCCTGGACATTAATTCATCATCTTTCATTTGTTGTGTATCTTGTTGACGCGCATCAAATTTTTCAAGCCCTTCTCTCACATATTTTTCAATAAGTTCTTTTCTTTTCTCATAAAAACTGCCGGGTTTAGCTGGAGCAAACATTCCATTTGTTTCTTTTCTCAATCGCAGCTCTTCTAATTGTCTCGGTGATAAATGGGTGTTTTCAGTTTTTTTTAGCATTTCCGGCCTCCAGTTGATTATAAAAAATCCAGTAACAACAAAGAATGAGCATTCTAAAAAATAGGGCAGAGTCAGGTCAAGGTAACTTAATTGTTTAAAGAGATATCTTCTTTCCTGAAAGGAACTGTGGATGTAGTGGTAATTTAATTAAATCAGCTAGAGATTGCACATAAAAGCGCTAATCTTTTTTAATTCGCAAATTACTCGTTATCAAGTATATAATCATTATTTAATTCTATGCCGGAATAAAAATAATGCAGGATAATTTAGTGCAGATCACTAATCTCACCTTCGATCGTGGTGAGCGTCGCATTTTTGATAGTGTCAGTATGGACATGGCGCGCGGAAAAATTACCGCCATCATGGGACCAAGTGGGAGTGGTAAAACGACACTTTTGCGTTTAATTGGTGCCCAATTATACCCGCAAGCAGGTACCGTTTTGGTTAATGGCGCAAACATTCATCAATTGCCCCGCAAAGAATTATATATGGCGCGACGTAAGATGGGATTACTATTTCAAAGTAGTGCCCTCTTTACCCATTTATCTGTTTTTGATAATGTCGCTTTCCCGTTGCGGGAACATACCCAGCTAAATGATGCGATGTTGCGCGATATTGTGTTAATGAAACTTGAAGCCGTTGGTTTACGAGGGGCCGCGCAATTAATGCCCGATGAGCTGTCAGGAGGAATGGCAAGACGTGTCGCATTAGCTCGGACCATTGCGCTTGATCCTGAGTTAATGATGTATGATGAACCCTTCACTGGACAAGATCCTATCTCCATGGGGGTTTTAGTGCGTTTAATAAAAAGATTAAATCAGCTTTTACAAACAACGACCATCATTGTTTCGCATGATGTAGAGGAAACTTGCTCAATTGCTGACTATGTTTATTTGATAGCTGGAGGTCGAGTTATCGGACATGGCACGCCTCTTGAATTAAAAAAATCAAATCAACCGCAAGTTAAACAATTTATGCATGGTGAAGCTGATGGTGTGGTTCCTTTTCATTATCCAGCTCGCCCCTACACAGAGGAGTTGCTAGATGCTTGATACATTTGCACGCATGGGGCAGCGTGGAATAACTAATTTGCAGGCCATGGGACATTCGGGTGTATTTCTGTTAAGAATGTTTTTAAGAAACCCTGATTTTTCAAGGCTTTGGCCCGCTTTAAAAGGGCAACTTTATTTTGTCGGCGTTTTATCTTGTTTGATTATTGTAGTTTCTGCACTGTTTGTTGGAATGGTAATCGGATTACAAGGTTATAATACGCTGCAAAAATTTGGCGCAAGCAGCCAATTAGGGCAACTTTTGGCATTAAGCATTGGCAGAGAGCTAGGACCGGTAATTAGTGCGCTATTATTTGCCGGCAGAGCTGGCTCAGCTTTGACTGCTGAAATTGGTTTAATGAAAGCAACTGAACAATTAGCAAGCATGGATATGATGGGTGTCGATCCTTTAGGGCGCGTCATTTATCCTCGTTTTATTGCCGGCTTGGTTTCGCTACCCGTCTTAGCTTTAATTTTTACTGCTGTAGCGATTTATGGTGGTTATTTTGTGGGTGTGGATTGGTTAGGTGTTGATGCCGGCAGTTTTTGGTCAAACATGCAAGCTGCTGTGGATTTTCGTCTGGATATTTTAAGTGGCATTATTAAAAGTATGGTGTTTGCTTTTGTAGTGGTATGGATAGCTGTGTTTCAAGGTTTTAATTGTATTGCTACTGCAGAAGGTATTAGTCAGGCAACAACACGAACAGTCGTTTATTCTTCGTTGGCAGTGCTTGGACTTGACTTTATTTTGACCGCGATGATGATTGGAGGTTGGTAAATGAATAATAGGCAACGTTATACAGATATAAGCGTAGGCATTTTTATGTTGCTAGGCTTGTTTGCCTTACTTATTCTGGTGATGAAAGTGAGCGGTGTCACTTCTTTGGTATCAAATAAAGGCTATCATATTAGCGCTGAGTTTACTGATATTGGCGGGCTAAAAGTAAGAGCACCAGTGACTATTGCAGGGGTAAAAATTGGTGAAGTAACTCACATTGAGCTACAGCCTGGTGAATTAAATGCCAAAGTAACGATGTTATTACGCAATGACAAGCCAATTCCTTATGAAGATACTTCTGCTCGTATTCTAACCGAAGGTTTAATCGGTTCTAATTATGTAAGTATTGTACCAGGATTTGAGGATGAGGAAGGACAGGACCATCCCTTCTTACGTGAAGGAGATGTTATTGCTAAAACACAGGAAGCAGTCATTCTTGAAAATTTGATTGGCCAGCTTTTATTCAATATTAATAAAAAATAGGTGGATTATGAGAACAATTAAGTCATTAGCCTTGGTGGTCACGTTGTCGCTCAGCCAGTTTTTGTGGGCTCAAACTTCTCCTTTGCCCATGCTTGAAAGTACAGCAAATCAAATCATCGCAACATTAAAAGAAAATAAATCATCACTAAAGCAGAATCCGCAGATAATTCATCAAGCGGTAAAACGTTATTTGCTTCCTAATGTTGATGTGAGTGGGATGTCAAGATCAGTGCTTGGCCGACAAGCTTGGAATAAGGCTTCTGCTAGTGAGAGACAACAATTTTCTTATGAATTTACACAATTAGTTATTCGGACTTATGCAACCCCTTTGGCTGAATATACTGATGAGAAAATTAAATTTTTACCCATCAGAGGGTCCCTTGATGGTCGTTTCCTGCGTGTTAATAGTGTGATAATCCGTTCAAATGGCCAGAATATTCCGCTAAGTTATAGTTTGGTTTCTAAAAATGGAACCTGGAAAATTTATGATTTAAGTGTCGAGGGGGTAAGTTTACTCCAAAGTTTCCGTTCGCAATTTGCCGATGCATTAAGAAATTCAAGTATGCAGCAAATTATTAAGCAACTTCATGAACAACCTGGTAAGAAGGCAGCATAAGTGGAATCTAAATCTTTTAAACCATCACAGGAAATGACCTTTACGACGGTGCAATCAGATTGCGAGCGTTTGGTGAAGTATTTCCGTGAGGTTGCGAGTAATCATGTAACACTTGATTTAAGTGAGGTTACTCATTGCGATAGCGCAGGACTTGCTTTGTTGATTGAAGCGAAAAGATTAAGCGCTTCAAGAAAAAAAACCTGTAAAATTGAAGGTATGCCTAAAGCTATTCATGCTTTGGCTGAGTTTTGTGGGGTTGATGCAATACTCAATAAGTAAAACGAAATTTTTTTGGATACTCGACTACAGAGAAGATAGGGAGAGACGAGTGGGTACGCAGAACCTGAGTGTACATGCCTGTATATGACGATTGAGTACCGTCTCGAGGAAGCAATCCTCTGTAATAGTGTTTCCGAAGAAGTCTAATAAACCCAAGTGAGAATGAGTTGTATGATTAATAATGAAGTACTAGAACAACGTCTTGTTGAAACGGGAGAGGTTGATTTTGTTCGAGTTGAAGGGGATGGTTATCACTATCAATTAACTGTTGTATCTGATTCATTTTTGGGCAAAACCAAAGTGGCAAGACAACAGTGGGTTTATGCAAAACTTAAAGATTACATTACGACCGGTAGCCTTCATGCAATAACCATGAAGACTTTAACAAAGGAAGAGTGGGAGAAAAATCGTGGATAAGTTAATTATCAATGGTAGCAAAGCTTTGCAAGGTGAAGTCATCATTTCAGGAGCAAAGAATGCAGCATTGCCAATTATGGCAGCCACACTTCTAGCTACCGACAATGTAACTATTGCAAATGTGCCTCATCTTAAAGACGTCACGACCATGATGGAGCTTTTAGGACAACTAGGAACTCAGCTGACAGTTGATGAAAAGATGAATGTGCAAGTTGATGCTTCGCATGTGAACGAATATGTTGCACCTTATGAATTAGTAAAAACCATGCGAGCATCCATTTTGGTTCTGGGACCTTTATTGGCACGTTTTGGTCAGGCGGATGTTTCTCTTCCAGGCGGATGCGCGATAGGTACGCGGCCTGTTGATCTTCATCTGAAGGCACTTAAGTCTATGGGAGCCGAGATTACGGTAAAAAATGGTTATATTAAGGCACGCTGTAAAAAAGGCCGTTTACAAGGAAAAACATTAATTTTTGATTCTGTTACAGTGACAGGAACCGAAAACGTGTTAATGGCTGCTGTGCTTGCTGAAGGTAAAACATTAATTAAAAATGCTGCTCGTGAACCAGAAGTCGTTGACTTGGCTAATTTCTTAAATCAGATGGGAGCTAAAATCACCGGCGCTGGCAGTGGCACGATCGAAGTGGAAGGGGTGCCTGCATTGTCAGGTGGTAGCTATGCAGTGATGCCAGATCGTATTGAAGCTGGTACCTATCTTACTGCGGGAGCTATAACTCGTGGCAAAGTCACTGTGCGCCGGGTCAAACCTGATAATTTACTTTCAATGCTTTGTAAATTTGAAGAGGCGGGTGCTGAATTATCTATTGGCGAAGATTGGGTTACTTTAAATATGCATGGGCTTCGTCCTCAAGCTGTGAATATTTCAACTGCCCCTTATCCAGCTTTCCCAACGGATATGCAAGCTCAATTTATGGCATTAAATGCCGTTGCTGAAGGAACGTCTTCAGTCATTGAGAATATTTTTGAAAATCGTTTTATGCATGTGCAAGAATTGCAACGTATGGGCGCTCAAATTCAATTGAATGGTAATACAGCGATGATAACTGGCGTACCAAAATTAACAGGTGCTCCGGTTATGGCAACAGATTTACGTGCTTCTGCAAGCTTAATTTTAGCCGGTTTGGCCGCTGAGGGTGAAACCGCTGTTGAGCGTGTTTATCACGTCGATCGAGGCTATGAGCGTATTGAAGAAAAGCTATCCATGTTAGGTGCTGATATTAAGAGGGCCTCAGCACGGTGATATCACGCACTAAGCTTGCTTCTTATTTGCACGAATTTTTAGGTTGTGGCAATTTTCATGATTACGCACCTAATGGCGTGCAAATAGAAGGAAAAAACGATATCAAACGGATCTGTACAGCTGTTACTGCCTCAGCAGAGGCAATAGAGCATGCCATTGCTCTACAAGCAGATGCTCTGCTTGTTCATCACGGTTATTTTTGGCGAGGTGAAGAGTCAATTATAACTGGCATGAAACGGCAGAGAATAAGCCAATTACTTACACATGATATATCACTTTTTGCCTACCACCTGCCTCTGGATTGCCACCCAGAGATTGGTAATAATGCCTGTTTGGCAAAGCTTTTGAATGTAGATTCCTTTAAAATGCATTCCGCCGGTAAAACACCAAATCTTCTATGGTCGGGTTCTTTTACAAAAGCTAAAACTGCGAATGAGTTTCTTCTGCAATTAGAAGATAAATTAGGTAGAAAACCTTTGCATGTTGAGGGTTCTTCCAAACCCATTAAATATTTTGCCTGGTGCAGTGGTGCTGCTCAAGATTTTATTGAAGAAGCATATAATCTCGGCGCTGATGCTTATATAAGTGGTGAAATTTCCGAGCGCACGTATTACCAGGCTAAGGAATTAGGTATTCATTATTTTGCCTGTGGTCATCACGCAACAGAGCGCTACGGAGTGCAAGAGTTAGGGAAACACTTGTCATCACGATTTAATGTTGCACATCATTTTATTGATAGTGCAAACCCGGTTTAAACTCTTATATTCATTGTATATTCTGATGAGTTCTCTGGATTATAGTTCTGGATTGCTTCAGGGAAAAATTTCTTATAAGTCTTGAAAAGCTCGCATAAGCTTTCATCTTGAAAGAAAAGTTTCAATTCATGCCCACTGAAGCTAATAACCGCATCGTCATCATAGTCTTTATCTGAAGGATTTATTTCCAGCAATAGTTTGCGTACTACACTTACGACTTCTATATTGTCTGGATCATGACAAGATTGTTGCATATAATTCATGAGAGCCATCTTAAAAGCGCGCCCTTGTTTTATGGCCTCCGAGGACACTTCCTGACCATAGCGAATATCCAGGCTTTTATAGTGAGTATTGGAATAACCTACCTGAAGATGTAATAGTCGTTCCCCAAGTTTATCAACCAATACATCACACGCTGCATAATAGGCTTTTGAATCGGGTGCAAAATGGCCACTTGAGAGCGTGATAAAAGTTAATGGTTTAGATTCTTCTTTTTCAGTTTTTACACTTTTAGCATTCATAATCGTGCCCGCTGCAATCACAGGAGGCGTTGGGCCATTAGAAATACCCAGTGCTTTTCTAATTAATCCACCATGAGTCAATTTAGTAGAATCTGAGGTTTGTTGCGGTGCGAACCAGGTTTCTCCATTGGCTGTAATAACGTATAAATAAATTTTATTATTTTCTAATTCCTGCGGATCGCGAATTAAAGTGACGTTTTTATAATCGTTATCTTCACGTTTGATAATTTGCTGATCATTATATTCTTCGAGTAATTTATATTTTTTATAAGAGTCTAATAATAGTCCACTCGCCGTAGTCGTAGTAGCAATATAGGATGTGCTTGGACTTTCAGCTTTTAGCTGTTTAGCGGATGCTTGTAAGTGAACGCCCGGGGATTCGAAGTGTAGCGTGAGTGAGACTTTTTTATCATGAATATCGATAGAGTAAGGAAGATTCATTTTATTACAAATGAATTGCATACGTCGAAGCAAGGAGCTATTGGGCTCATAAAAAGGGACTTGACTATTAATTTTATGAAGCAAGGCTTCCACTGTACCTAGCGAGGAGTCAGTCAAAATTTGCTCTACAATTTTTACATTAGAGTCAGTTCGATTCTTACCTACACGTTGAAACATAGTTGGAGTCCATTTAAGAAGCTCACGGACACAGTAGTTAGTTAATACCTTTTTAGCATTATCAAAGGGGGAAACAAAAGAAGACCAAAATTTTCCATATTTTTCTTCAAGTAAACTTATGTTTGCATGAGGTAGTTCGTGCTTTTGTAACATATAATACCCCTTAACAAAGAGAATGAATTTATTTTTTCATAGACACCTTAAGAAATGCTTAAAAAAACACCAAATTGAAAATAATTTACGTTAAATTTTCAAAAGTTGCATGAGCAATACAATTGAGTAATCACATATAGAGGACAAGGGGAAAAGGAATGCATTCGATGGGGCAGTGGTGGATGTGGGGCGGTTTTGTTCTCTTTATTCTTTTTATGCTAGCCATCGACCTATTTCTTCTCAGTGGAAAGAAAATACATCGTGTTTCTACCAGGGAAGCTTTGAGCTGGGTAATTGTCTGGGTAACCTTGGCATTATTATTTAATATTCTTTTATGGTTTTATCTTCTACAAACGACTGATTCTGCAACGGCGCATCAAAAGGCCTTGGAGTTTTTTACCGGATATTTAATTGAAGAATCACTTTCGATGGACAATATGTTCATTTTTATAATGATTTTTAAATATTTTTCCGTACCACTGGAATACCAAAGGCGTGTTTTATTATTTGGAGTGTTAGGCGCGATAGTAATGCGTCTTTTATTAATTTTGTTAGGGCTTTGGCTGGTCACGAAGTTTCATTGGATTTTGTATGTTTTCGGGGCATTTCTATTGATTAGTGGCATGAAATTACTATTTTTGGGTGAAGAAGATCATTCACTGGAAAGAAACCCTATTTTATATTGGATGCGCAAATATTTAAGAGTAACGAAGACCTTTCATCAAGAGCAATTCTTTGTAAGAAAGGCAAATCAACTTTATATTACTCCTCTGTTTTTAGTATTGGTGCTTATTGAAACAAGCGATTTAATTTTTGCCTTGGATAGTATTCCTGCTATTTTTGCGATTACAGAGGATCCATTTATCATTTTTACTTCAAATATTTTTGCTATTCTGGGTTTGAGAGCAATGTATTTTCTGCTTGTTAATATGGCAGATCGATTTCATCTTTTAAAATATGGCATCGCCCTTATTCTCACTTTCATTGGTTTGAAAATGCTAATCGCTTATTGGGTTAAAATACCGATTTTCATTTCGTTAATAGTCATTGTTGCGACTTTAATAATTAGTATCCTGTTTAGTCTAAGCCATTCTAGAAAAGAGAAGTGAATCTTAGCCAAAACCATAGGTTTCTGCATTAAATACAGTTTGAGGATTGATAGAGTTATGTTTGATTGTAGTCATTTTGCATTTGCATACGGAGCGCCTGCCGGCTCTGGAAAAATAAAAGCTTCCCCTGAGGATTTTAGGGTGAATGAAATATTAGGTTTTAATTTATCAGGTGAAGGTGAACACTTGTATTTGCAGGTGGAAAAAAAAGGGTTAAATACAGAAGAGTTAGTGAAGGCTCTGGCCCGTGATCTGGGTAGGCCTGCAAAAACAATTTCCTATGCTGGTTTAAAGGATAAAGGAGCAATTACTACACAGTGGTTGTCGATACATTGTCCTGGTGAAGAAATTAATTCCCCGCTACTACTCCAAGGAGAAGGGTGGCATGTTGTCCAACATCAGCGTCACGCGAAGAAATTAAGAACCGGTGCTCTTGCGGCAAATGAATTTTCTTTGGTTATTCGTAATATTAGCGATAGTGAGGATGTTGAGACTCGCCTGCAAAAAATCTATCGCAATGGTATTCCTAATTATTTTGGGGCGCAGCGTTTTGGCTATGAAAATCAGAATTTGGTAAAAGCAGAAAAACTTCTTTTAGGGGGTGACAAGGTAAGAAATCATTTTTTGCGAGGATTATATTATTCAGCGGCTCGCTCATTTTTGTTTAATCAGATTTTAAGCCAGCGGGTGCAGACAGAAACCTGGAATAAAGCAGTCGCTGGAGATGTCATGCAGTTGGCTGGTACAAACAGTATTTTTGCTATCGATGAGCCTGATGAAGTAATAATTAAACGAGTCAGTGAATTTGATATTTCGCCTGCAGCACCACTTTGGGGGAGAGGAGAAGAGCGTGTATCAAAACAAGCCCTTATTCGCCAGCGGCAAGCACTTTCTGAATATGAATCCTGGTGTGATGCATTAGAAAAACATGGTTTGGAGCGTAGCTACCGTTCTTTAATACTTAAGGTTGAGAATATGAAGTGGGATTGGCAGGGTAATCTTCTTCATCTATCGTTTCGATTACCTTCGGGAAGTTATGCAACATCAGTGGTTAGAGAGTTAATGAAAGAGCTTCCTCACGATACCGGGGTATAGTAAGGAGCTTGCAGAATTAGCCTAGAGGATCACCTCAATGCTCAGGATTTCTATCAATATGGGTGTGATGATGTGCTTTATTCAGTAATAAAACAGGTTACTACTCTTATACAACAGGAGCTGCAACACGTCCCTCATTGTTTTCAGGACTAGGTGGCTCCTCATCCCTTGGGATTTGGACTGTTTCATCAGTAGTTTTATCACCAATATCCGGAGATTGTAGAAGGTTTGCACTTGCTTCAAGGTAAGCATGGGCTGTCAGGTATTTTTTCAATTCCTCCATATAGAGTAATTCCTTGCCTGGTTCCCATGGTATAACCGTTGTATGGTCTTCGTTTACGGTGACTTTAAGCTCTTTTTCATCGACTTCAAACGTAATGGGACAAAGTTGACACTCTGGAGGCAAGCTCTCAAGATCGACAACTTTTAACTCAATCCCATCAACAATGCGATGACCATTAATCAAACAAATGCCAGTTAGTTTTTCCTCGGGTCTGGTTTTAGCATAAAGACTTGCTAGCAAGGTAACGCTGTGATACATGAGCTTCCAACTCAAATCAACGGATACACCCACACCGAACCCAAGACCTTGTCCGACAATATTACCTGCCGTTCCAAGTGCCCAAGCCAGTGTTACTCCACAAAAAGTGTCTAAAATCCGGCTGGCGTAAGTTGGCGCGAGTAGTATGACGCCAATACTTGCTGATGGCCCAAGACACAATACTAATCCACTCCCTATCGCTGCAGTTAACGCATGCTGTGTTTTAAGCAACTTCGTGGACTTACTTACCATTTCTCCCAAGATAAAGCCCGATGTATACCCAGCAAGTTCCAAGGGCTTACCCATGAGAGGCATCATAATGTCTTTGACAGGAAATTGTGTTTTGTATTTTTTACTTAATCCTGCGCATTCTTTATCGACAAAACTTAAAAAATCATGCCACTGTTTCTCCGTAAATCGAGTTTGTAACTGGGCATTAATCGCTTCAAATCGGCCTCTTTCCTTTAAGTAGCGTTGAGTGGCAAGTAAACAACAGGCACGTGTTTCTTGATCAATGATATTTGATGATGTGATTCCCATTGCTTCGTTGATAAGCTGTTCCAGAATAGCTGAAGAACCAGAGCGAACGGAATAGGTGGAATCAATTTCTGATTTAATATACATGCATACAGTTGCTAATACACGCAAAGCAGTGACTTGGTTCTCAATTGCTTGTGCTGTAGGCTCGGCAAAAGGAGAAGCGCCGTCAGGAAGTTTGTCCGCAATTTCTTTTTTTTCTTCTACAGATCTCTTTATTAAATTTTGTACCTCTGTAAGTGAACATTGTTGGTCAGTTAAATCTTTTTTGAATGCAGCAAGCCATTCATTCTTGTGGCGTGATTTTTCTGTGGTGGGCTCAGAGTTTTCTTTTTTGGGTAATTTTTTAATTAAATTTTGTAACTCCTCGAGGGTTAACTTATCTAATAATAAATCTTTTTTAAATGCAGAAAGCCATTTTTCAAGGAGATTAATCTGTATATTGCGTGTTTTTATGTCTTTTGCGCCAAAAAAACGACTAATCGCATAAGGCTGTTGTGTTTCATCAAGAATTATGCCGGCTCGCTTTTCATAATCGTCGCGGATCATGCAAAGTTTGATTATAAATTCGTCAGATAGTACGAAGAGCATATGCACCTCACGTCCATTGTTAAAATATCGTCCTAGTTTTCTATATTACGTATTCTCTGGTTAAATGCAATCTTAATTGGTTAAATTTTACTAAATTTGGGACAAGCCAATAATATTTTGCCAATTACTTCTCATCGTCTACGTACTCGCAAGTTGTCTGAAAGTATTCTGAAAATGCTTATTTCAGACCCTTTATAAATAAATTTTATTTATTAATCAATAAACTAGTCAATTTATTAAAATTAAACTTTTAGCTAGCGGTTAATGAAATAGCTGAGAAAGGTTGAGGGTACATCAGCGTGTTTTACAAAGTTTATTTGTTTGGCATTCATAATTGGCATTCATAATTAGATAAGTAGGGAAAATATTTAATCTATATAATATTCCCTTAATATAATCACTGATTTTTATTGCTAAAATAAATCATTATCCAATCATAAGTTGTTATTATGAAAAAAATATTAGTTATTAATGGTCATGGTGCTAAATTAAATAAAAAAATGCGGGTAGATGATCAGCATGGAATAATGACGCCTGGTGATGCAAGAAATAGTTATACGGTTTCTTTTGATAACCAGCATCGTCATCTAGAAGAAATGACCGTGAAAAATAAAATTTGGCCTGTTGTAGATGAGGAAGGAAAATCCGTTCAGTGGCATAGATATCATGATACAGAAATCTCTGATATTCGTATTACGCCATTACAATCAAAATTTGAATTTGCACGGTTTGCAGGTCGTTTACTCCAAGGAAGAACGGGATGGCAGAATTTAACTAACCCTCCACATGATGTATTAGCCCGTGGTGCCTTGGCTGTGAAAGGACCTACCGGAGAAATTGATATTCTGGAGGGGAAGAAGTTAATAGATTATTTACAAAAAACTGCAGCGGGAAGCAAAGACGGTACTCCTTTATTTTTCTGTGATAAAGAACTTGGAAAAATAAAACCATTGGGTAAAACATCGCTTTCTGAAATTTATGCAGGTGTAGCAAAAATTAAAGAGTTTCAAGCCTCAGGAACCGAGATGGTTGTGGCAACCTGTAGCCCATCCAGTGAACAGTCTAAAAGTTTAATGGTACAAACGAATCAATCTGCTACGGATCTAACAAAAACGAATATTGTTGATATTTCATCTCCAAAAGCTTCTCCAGTCACGAGTAAAAGTGTATATAAGCTTGCTGATCCTAAAGGGGATAACTTTGTTGATAGTGTTGAGGAAAAGAATGGTAATTACATTATTAGAGGGAGAAATGCTTCTGGCCAGTCTCGTTCAGTCACTATAGATAAAGATGGAAATGCTATTGATAAAAATGGGCATGCGATTAGTCCTCAAAATCTTGGTATTGTCGCAGGGCAAATGTTTGCTCAAAGAGCAGCCATATTTGACCATTTCAATATTCATGCACCAGATAAGGTAAAAGGTATCGTTACTAGCTCAAAAATGCCAAGTGAAGTAAAAAAGACTAAGCCACATGTACTTGTCTCGGCTGACGGAGACAGCTTTGTTGAGAGCGTCGAAGAAAAGAATGGTAGTTACATTATTAAGGGAATAAATTCCGGTGGTTATGCTTGCTCAATCACTATTGATAAAAATGGGAGTCCAATTGATAAAAATGGGCATGCGATTAGTCCTCAAAATCTTGGTATGGTCGCAGGGCAAATGTTTGCTCAGAGAGCAGCTATATTTGCACATTTTAATATTCAAGCACCGGATAGAGTAAAAGGTATATCCTCTACAACTCAGACAATTGTCGAAGCAGAAAAGATATCGACAACGGCAGGTTTCAAAGAAAAAATACAACAAATGAAATCTGGTAATCAAAGTAATTATGGCTTTCCAAGGTATGACGTAAAAACGTTTTTTGAATCTCATGCAAAACCAGATAATCTTACTCCAGAGCAGTTTGATGCCATTAAAGAGCAAATTGAAACGTTGCATAGTGAAATTAATAGTTGGATTCCCTATCCTAACAAAGATAGAAAACAAGAAAAAATTAATGCTTTGTGCGATTTAATTGTTCATACAGAAACAATGTCAGTAAAAGAGGCTGTTGAAAAGGTAGAAAAAGAATCACCAGCTGTTAGAGAAGGAAAAGTTAGCAGCCGTACAGCTGATTTGCTTGATTCTCTGGTAAATCGAAGTCCATCGTTGGGATAAAGTAACTTGCATTATTAATATACATTAATCATTGTATGGTCATTTTCTAGGAAATTTTTTTAAATTATTTCTCTTGTCTATGTAGGTTCCTCATTAAAAACAATTTTTTGTCTCAATTCTGGGGTTTTTCGTAAATCTTGGTGTGATATAGTGGCGAGTAGTATTAAATTAAAATATTATTTTAGGCTATCGTTATGACCTCAATAAAACATTTCTTCAAGTTGCTTAGATTATCACACTGGACGAAGGCTGCTTTTGTCTTACTTGGTGTTTTCTATGCAGGTTCACTTGAGTATCTTCCCGATGCTTTATTGGCTGCCTTTTCTTTTTGCCTAATTGCCAGTGCTGTTTATATTTATAATGACATCCAGGATAGGGAAGAGGATCGTTTACACCCGCAAAAATGCTACCGACCGTTAGCGTCTGGGGAAATTTCTCTGGATTTCGCTGTAAGCATGCTAGTTGTGTTACTTGTTGCTGGTTTATTATTGGCTTGGTTTATTTCAAGCAATTTAGCGGCTCTACTTGGTATTTACCTCTTGGTCAATTTAGCCTATAACCATTTGTTAAAAAATGTACCAATACTTGATGTTCTCTGCATTGCTAGTGGATTCTTATTGCGAGTTTTAGCGGGTACCATTGGTATAGGCCTTCCTATTTCCTGGTGGTTAGCCTTTACGGCGACGTTAATTAGTTTATTCATTGCATTGTGCAAACGGCGATTAGAAAAACAATTAGGATTACGTTTTTCCACCCGTGCCGTTTTAAAGAGGTATCCTTCTCGCTTGCTTGATATCTTAATTATATTCACTGCCGCAGCAAGTTTTGTTACTTATCTTTTTTATACAATCTATGCACGTGACGAGTCATTTTACTTTTTGCTAACCCTGCCTTTTGCAGCCATAGGAATATGGCGTTTTGCTTGGTTGACCACCAGAAACTCTGACAATGATGATCCGGTGTCACTTTTCTTTAATGACAATTTATCCCGCTTTAATTTACTCTGTTTTCTCATCTTAACTTTTATAGCTTTAACAAAATGAGTAAGAAGAAGGGCATTTTAGTCATTTTTTTGTTTTTTTGTTTTAGTTATCTATTGGTATTACAAGTTTATGCTATCTGGCCGTTTACCATCGACGATATGTATATCTCTTTGCGCTACGCCAAACATTGGTCTTTAGGACATGGCCTGTCATGGAATCCTGCTGAGGAGCCTGTTGAGGGTTATTCTAGTTTTAGTTTTGTTGCGCTGGCAGCGCTGGCAATGAAGCTTAACATTGAACCGGTTAATTTGCTAAAAAGTCTTGGAGTTGTAGGGTTGGTTTTTAGCACAATTAGTCTTTATTTTCTTTCGCGCCTTTGGTTTTCCGCATGGATCGGATTTATTCCAAGCATTTGGCTTTTACTCTATCGCGGTGAAATTATATGGAGTGTTAGTGGGTTAGAGACAACGGTTTATCAAGCGCTTCTATGTGCTTCTTTGTTTTTTTTATTTCGAGGTATGGGATACCGCTTTTTTCCTGAAGGTAGAAAAAAAGCAAACTGGTTTTACTTAGTAATCGCCGGATTTTTATTGGCGGTAGCTGGCTTAACCAGGCCCGAGGCACCTGTATTAATGCTCATTTTTTATGGCCTGGCTATTATAGATAAACCTAAAACAATGCAACGACATTATTTTGCCGGATTGCTGCTAAGTTGTCTCACCGTGGCCTTACTATTTCTGCCTTATTTTGTTTGGCGGTGGGATTATTATGGTCGTTTGTTTCCGAATGCGGTTTATTGCAAAGGATTTAGAGATTTTTCGCTGGAGCTGGACTTAGCTTACTTAAATCTGATTTGGCCTTTTGTGTTATTTGCTCTGCCTGCTATTTTTAAAGCAAAGGACAAACGACACTATTTTTTATGGCTGCCGTCATTAGCATACCTACTGCTATTAATTGGTGCTGATCCAATTGTTGCATTTTCAAATCGTTTATTTTTACCCGTATTTATTTTGTTATTGCCATTAACGCTGCAAGGAATTATCCATATAGTTGACTATTGTTTGCCAAGGGAAAAGACTGCTTTATCTACTGTCTATTTGGTGGTGAGTGTTTTGCTTTTTGCTTTCTTTTTTATCCCCAAAATGACGTTGGCAAATTATCGTTATTTCAGTGCTAATCCTCAGGCAGGATTAGCACTTAGGCAACAGGTGGTAGATTGGCTAGAAACGCATATTAAACCAGGTAGTAGAGTAGTTTTGGCAGACAGCGGAATGATACCTTATCTCAGCTCTCTAAACTTTGTAGATTCTTACTGTTTAAGCAATAAAAAAATGAGCAGCGTACCCAATCAAAACATGTATTCCTGGTTATGTCATGATGTGCTTAAAACCAAACCTGAAGTTATCATTTTAACTTCGCTGGTGGAGAATGGGCGTGTCAGGTATACTCCGACTGATTTTTGTTTAGCGCAGGTTTTAAAAAATAACCAGTTGTATGATTTTAAAACCATTTATAAAACGGGTGATCAAAAATCTTCTTATCGATATGAAATTTATACCCTATCAAATTGAAGCTGTAGTAAGATACAACCTCTTAATTCATCTGGAATTTGAGTTGTGCTCATTTAAAGGATTTTTTCAATATGCAAAATTTTGGTATGCTTCAGAAGTTATATAAGAAATGGCCTGTAATCACCTTCGATGCATTAGCTATACCCGCTGCGTGGTATTTTGCTTATTGGTTACGCTACAATTTACAGCCTTTTCCTCGTGATCTTACCAGCGTATACTCCTTAACATCATTATTGCTTCTATCTTTAGTACAGATAGGCTGTTATTACTATTTTAAAGTTTATCGTGGTTTATGGCGTTTCTCATCTTTAAATGATGTAGCAAGAATTATTAAAGCTATTGTCTGCGCTACGGCTATTTCCGTACTGGTATTGTTTTTTACGCCCTTACTACAACATATTCCGCGTTCAGTATTTCCATTATATGGGATGACCTTAATCACGTTTCTTTGCGGTGGGCGATTGTTATTGCGTTCCTACTGGGATAGAAAAGAGAAAGGGGAGAGTATTGAAAGTAAACGTGTCTTAATTATTGGCGCTGGACGTGCAGGGGAAGGTCTTGTCCGCGATTTGAAGCGTATGCAATCTTATTGTCCAGTAGGTTTCGTAGACGATAACCTTGGAAAAAAAGGACTGGAAGTTCATGGCGTACGGGTCTTGGGTACCACGCGCGATTTGGTTGATTTGGTTGCTGAATATAATATTAATCTTATCTTCATCGCTATTCCTTCTGCGCGTTCTGCTGTCATGCGACGGATTGTGAATCATTGTGAAGATTGTAAAGTGCCTTTCCGTACTTTACCTGGCCTTTCAGCATTAGTTGCGGGTCGTGTTGAGGTTAATGCACTTAGAGATGTAAATATTGAAGACTTATTAGGACGCGATCAAGTTCAATTAGAATGGCAAAGAATAGCCTCAAATATTCAAAACAAAAGAGTAGCCGTCACCGGTGGAGGAGGCTCCATTGGTTCCGAACTGTGTCGTCAAATTATGTTGCTAAATCCTGAAAAATTATTAATTATTGATAACTCAGAATTTAATTTATACAAAATTGAACTTGAACTGAAGCAAAAATTTCCTGATATTCCTGTGGAGCTAGGATTAATTTCTGTTACAGACATTACTGCAGTTGATTTTCTTTTTCATCAATTTAAGCCACAAATTGTATTTCATGCTGCTGCTTATAAACATGTACCTATGTTGGAAGAACAAGTCCGGGTCGCAGTACAAAATAATGTCATAGGGACCCAAGTTATTGCTGAAGCAAGTGTGGCTGTAGGTGTTGAGAAATTTATTTTAATCTCTACTGATAAAGCCGTAAATCCCACCAATGTTATGGGAACGACTAAACGAGTGGCCGAAATTTACTGTCAAAATCTAAACGAACGCGTTGATACACAATTTATTACGGTGCGTTTTGGTAATGTGCTTGGTTCTGCAGGAAGTGTGGTCCCTTTATTTCAGAAACAGTTGCAAGCAGGAGGGCCACTGACGGTAACTCATCCAGATATTCAGCGTTATTTTATGACTATTCCTGAAGCATGCCAGTTAATTTTGCAGGCAATGATCAATGGGCAAGGGGGGGAAATATTTGTTCTTGATATGGGTGAACCAATTAAGATTAGCTATCTTGCAGAACAAATGATTCGACTCGCAGGAAAAGAACCTGGTAAAGATATCACGATAAGATATACAGGCTTAAGACCGGGCGAAAAATTATATGAGGAGCTTTTTCATCCTTCTGAACAACTTGCTCAAACGCAACATGAAAAATTGTTCAAGGCTAAGTTTCGCCACTTAGAGTGGAATGAATTAACACAAACCATCCGGCTGTTGAATATGGCGTGTACAATGCATAATAATTCAGAGCTCTATATTTTATTGAAAAGTTTAGTCCCTGAGTTTAATTCGCAGGTAGAGCCGGATTCTATTGCCAATTCCCTGAGTTAAGATTGGCATACTGAAAAGAACTTTCATAAAAAAAACTCCAGGGAGATAGCTAGTGGCCCAAATGCATGATTTTCCCTATACCATTCTTGATTTAACTCATAGTCTATCAAGTGCTATTCCTGGTTGGGAGGGTACTTGTGGTTTTCAGCACCAAACAACGCAAGATTATAAAGATGATGCCCAGGTCTCATTTCGTGTGCAACGTCTCAAGATGGATGCTGGAATTGGTACCCATATTGATGCGCCTGCTCATTGTATTAAAGGGGGAAAATCAATTGCCGAACTTGAGCTTAATGAGCTGCTTGCACCTTGTGTTTTGATTGATGTGGCTCATTTAGCAACAGCAGATTATCAACTGACAGTTAAAGAAATTTTACATTTTGAAGAGCGTTTCGGAAAAATAGAAGAGCATTCTTTTGTTATTATCAGAACAGGTTGGGAAGGATATTGGAAACAGCCTGAAAAATATCATAATAATTATCTTTTCCCTAGTTGTGGAATAGATGCTGCAAAATTGTTGCTAAAGCGAAATGTAGTGGGCTTGGGAATTGATACACTTTCTCCGGATAGACCTGATTCTGGTTACCCAGTTCATCAAGCATTTCTGGGGGCAGGAAAATATATTGTAGAGAATATAGCAAATGCAGCAACCGTTCCTTGCGTAGGAAGTTATGCGCTGATTTTACCAATTAAAATAGAGGGAGGTACTGAGGCGCCAGTACGCCTGGTTGCATTATTAAAAAAATAGTTGCAGCATTTTAACCCGACTATATCAAAAAATTGTTATCAAGAGGTAGATAGATGATTAGTTATGATGACTTTGCTCGAATAGATTTGCGTTCAGGAACTGTCGTTAAGGTAGAGGCGTTTCCTCGAGCTCAAAGGCCAGCTTTTAAAGTTTGGGTTGATTTTGGTGAACAGTTAGGCATTTTACAAACTTCAGCGCAAATTACAATTAATTACACGCCAGAAGCGTTGCTAGGTAAATCAGTGGTAGGATGTGTTAATTTAGGAGAAAAAAATATAGCTGGGTTCACTTCGCAATTTTTATTGGTAGGCTTTACCGATGCGAATGGGGCAATTAGCCTTATTACCACGGATCATAAAGTTCCCAATGGTCAGAAACTTCATTAAAGTTTTTTCTTTTGCTAGAAGTATGCCCTCAAATTGCTTTTATAATGCCGAAAACTGGATAATTTTTGCATCATAAAACAATTGAGGACACGCTCTGAGATTACATTAAGGCTTGTAAATTACTCTGAGATTCCTCTTCGACGTGGATCTTGGTTGTTCCTTCTCCAGGCTCTTCTTCAGAAGCAATGAACTTGGTTGTACTTTCCTCATCTTCTTTAACTGAAGCTGATGATAGCGTCTGGTCTCTAGTATTTCTTGTCACATTCGACGGACCAAGTTTTTCTAATGCGTTATTATAAGATTGTTTAATTTCATCATATAAAGACGTCATGAACGTTGCTAATGGGTATTTTGTGGTAAGAAATAAGCCTATTTTTCTAACCGTTAGCTTTGATAAAAGACTATGGCTGGCCTGAAGCTCGCTAGCTGACTCCATGTCGGTTTTAGTGATTCTGTTCGGAATGTCTATTATGCGAAACCAAGCTAAAATCCTTTCAAAGAACCACGCCTTCTTTTTGTTAAAAGTAGCCACTTCTTCTTTAACAAAAGCGGCACTAAGTTTTTTGAGTTCTTTAAAAGCACTTTGATGTCTTTTAGGTTTTTCACTTAAATCTTCGCCCAAATAGGTATTCAAATACATGGCTGTTTGCTTCAGATCCTGCTCCGTCACTGTGCGGCTTTTAAATTTCTCTATGAGTGAACGCATTTCAAACATTCTTATATAGGGATCATAGTCCTTTTCTATTTCCTTAACAGCTTTAGCCAGTAGTGTCTCTGCTATAGACAATTTCTGAGTTTTAGGAATTTGTTCAAGAAAACGTTTATTTTCAGTGAGTGCTTCACAAATCTTTAGCAGCGTTTCTTCTTCCACTGAATTATCATTTACGAGGTCTTTCATTGTTTGAACTTTCACTGCAATTTCACGGAAAGACACTGAAGAGACAGTTTTTGTTTTTAGTAATTCCAGGAGAATCTTTTCTGCATCATGATCAATCAATACTAAATTCTCCTCATAAGGGCTAAGAAGTTTTTCGAGGTCAGTTTGGCTAATGTCACCAGATTCTTGTTGCTTCATTTCGGTAAGAGATTCCGCTATCACAAATGGATTTTTGCCAGCAACTTCTCTAAGTTTCGATAAAAACTGGTTTGTAGGAAGCTGCAAATTCTCTGTAGAAAGCATAGTGTAAAAAACATCGATACTTATACGATGTTCGATAACATTTCTCGTAAGCGCATCACTTAAGATAACCAAATTCTTATGAGCAACACTGGGATTAGGACATGATTTTAGTAAATCAGCAGATATAAAATGACTAGGAGACCTACCACCCAGTAAAAACGATTTTAAAGCCATACCGACTTGAAACGCCATAAAAGGAACCAAGTCTAAAGTTTGTTTTGCAGCATGAGATTTAATAGTTGTATGTGAATTATTTACATGCCTTGATAATTCGGGAGGAGAATATAATGGACTTGTTCTTATTTTTGCTAACTTAATCTGTTGTTCTGATTGAAATGATTTCCGGTCACTGATAAAAACTTTATCGTCATCAACAAGGAAATTTGTTAATTTGATATCAGGATGATAAAAACCTGATTCTATTAATTCAAGACAAAACTCACAGATTTGATTAAAGTAGAGCTGTGTTTTGTCGACAAGCATGTCTGACTGGTCTTGCGGTATTTTTTTAGCAACTTTCTTTAAATTTCCTTGTTTGGCATATTGACTAACGGCTATTGGATTATAGATAAAACCATTTTCAACAGCATATTGCTTCATAAAGGAGGCATAATCTTTAATAAAAAATCTTGCGATTTTGTTGGAGTGCAACCATTGTTCATTAGCAGCATTATCTCGATCTTCCTGGCGAATTACCAATTTTAAATCAGTTTCTCCACATGGAATGACAAAGGATAGGTTCGTATTATTGATGCATTTATCCTCTAATTCCTCTACTTGCTGGCCTGGGAATTCCTGGTCAAGTCTTTCTTGAATTACGTCGAATTCTGCATAAGTTAAGGCAAGCATATCGGTATGTTCTTGCACTAATTCTGCAATTTCGGTTGAGTTGCCAACTGCCCTAAATATCTGAAGATGGGTTTCAGCTAATTTTTGATGAAGTTTTTCCGCATCATTTCCTGAGTCATATTCTTTGTTTAACAGCTGCTTCAGAATTAAATAACGTTGGCTTAAAAGTTCATAAAATTGTTCCATACTGAGAACAGGTTTTTCTTCATCCAATGGTTCGCCAGTTGTCGTAGGAGCAAGTCGTCGATAAGCAATCGCAAACTCAGCGCTTCTAAGTAATATGGAAGCATCCCGGTGAACCCCATAAGATTGTAGAACTTGTTCTAAACTTTCTTCTGTATCGCCCGGCTTTTTTATTGCTGATAAACTAGTAAAATCATTTTGATAGCGCCAGGTAAACACCGCATCTGCAAATGAACGATTACGAGGTAATTTTCGTGGCGTATCTAAAAACTCTGTTTCGCAATTTTCGACAATAGCTCGGGAGTAGGCATCAATTTGTTGCAGCAAGGCTAATTTTGTATAGCTATTTGCGGGAGCGGTATTAAAATTATCTATTAAAGAAATTAACTGTACATAATCAGGACGTGTTGCGGCTGAGCCACTTAATTTTGGTTTAGAAAGCATAAGAAAATTCAAGTAATAAAATATACAATTTGTACATATTAGCACTATGAATAAATTTGTACAATAAGATAATAGAATGTACTTAAGGTCAGTAGTAATACAAAAAAGATAAAATTTAGTAATACTATAAACAGTGATAGTTTATCGATGTTAATCTTATGAGAGTAGCTTAATATCTTTTAATAACACAAAGGCTTTCAATGAATGAAAAAACTTATTTAGAAACATCTCGTTATCCCTTATTTAGACTATTAAGTTACATGAAGGGGGATCGGAAAATCTATCTATTAGCCACCTTATATTCCATATTAAATAAGTTGTTTGATATTTTTCCAGAGGTCTTAATAGGGGCTGCAGTTGATGTTGTGGTTAACCGTGAGCATTCGTGGTTAGCAGCCTTATCTGGCTATTCAAATATGCTACTGCAGTTAATTCTTCTTGGTGCTTTGACTTTTATTGCCTGGAGTTTGGAATCTATTTTTCAATATTTGTACAGTGTGAAATGGCGAAATTTAGCTCAAGCAGTTGAACATCGTCTGCGAATGGAAACATACCAACACATTCAATGTGCGCGTATGGAAGACGTTGAGAAAACGTCTTTAGGGCAATTAATTGCTACTATTAATGATGATATCAATCAGTTGGAGCGTTTTCTTGAAGATGGAATTAACCAAATTATTCAAATTGTTTCTTCAACCATATTAATTGGAATTATTTTTCTTTTATGTTCTCCATTAATAACACTGTTTTCAATATTACCAATTCCTTTTATTTTATTAGGTGCATTTTATTTCCAAAATAAATTAGAACCCAAGTTTTTAAACGTTCGTGAAAAAGCCGCCAACATAGCCGCAGCTTTAGCTAATAATTTAACGGGTCTTTTGACCATTAAAAGTTACACCGCTGAAAATTTTGAAGCGCAGCGCCTGGAGCAATTGAGTCTTGATTATCAGGAAGCAAACCGTGAAACAATCGTTGTCAGTTCAATGGTTACTCCCGTAATACGCATAATGATTTTGACTGGTTTTTTATTTACCTTATTAATTGGTGGATATCAAACTATCCATGGTGAAATGAATGTGGGGATTTTTAGTTTGCTAATTTTTTTATCCCAACGACTCTTATGGCCTTTCTCTTATCTAGCCGATGTTACTGTTAACTTTCAGCGTGCAATGGCTTCAACCACCCGCGTTTTAAATTTGCTGACTTGGGAAAAAGAAGAAAAGAAAAAAGCGACAATGACTATAGAAGGTAAGAATAAAAAGCAGGAAGGACTCGTCATCACGGATTTATCGTTTAGCTACCCCAATACCACCCAAGCTGTATTTGAGAATTTTAATATTGCTATTGGTAAAAACCAAACTGTGGCTTTTGTAGGAGAATCCGGTTCAGGAAAGAGTTCTCTGATTAAATTATTATGCCGTTTTTATCAACCACAAAAGGGCGCTATTTTTTGGGATGGACATCTTATAGAGCATTATGAGTTGTCTCAATGGCGACAACAAATTGCCTTAGTAAGTCAGGATGTGTTTCTTTTTGAAGGTACGATTGCAGAAAATATTGCTTATGCAAAAGTGGGGGCTAAACTGGAAGACATTCGTCATGCTGCTCAAATTGCTGGAGCTGATAAATTTATTAACCGTTTACCTCAAGGATATGAGTCATCAGTAGGACAGCGAGGAGGTTTTTTATCTGGTGGCCAGCGGCAACGAATTGCAATTGCCAGAGCCGTACTTAAAGATGCTCCCATTCTCATTTTAGATGAAGCAACATCGGCAGTGGACAATGATACAGAATTAGCAATTCAGCAGGCCTTAGCAACGATTTCTCATAATAAGACCACCATTATTATTGCCCATCGTCTTTCCACGGTAACGGGAGCGGATATAATTTATGTACTGGATAAGGGGCATATCATTGAGCAAGGTAATCATCAGCAATTAATAACAACCCCAACCTATTATCAATATTTATGGAATATTCAAACGGGATTATCTAAAAAAACAAGTTAAGTTGAGTGCTTGTACCGTTCATGGTCCACATCATTCAAACACCAACCGTCATCAAGAGCGAAGCGAAGGATCTCCTCAGAATGATGTGGGTCATGAGCAGTTAGGCATGCTTTACTGTTAATGTGTTTCTTCTTTTCTAAGGTGAGCCAGTTTTAACTTCTGAAGCAATTTAATATAAAGCCAGCCAATGTCTAGTTCATTACGATTGTATGAGAATTTGGCTGAGGCTGGATCATGATGATGATTATTATGTAATTCCTCTCCGGAAATAAGAATTCCCCAGCGGATTAAATTGTGCGAGTTATCATCAGTTTGGAAATTGCGGTAACCACAGTAATGACCTAAACCGTTAATTAGCGATGTTTGGGCGATTATTTGAAAAAGCATTTGCAAATTCCACATAACGATCCCCCACAGGCCAAAAAGAGTAATTTCAAGTAATAAAAAACAAAAAGGACCTATTTTTGTTTTAAAGAGGGTTTCTAAAAAATCATTATCATTGATATAACCATATTTACTGATAATTTCAGGGTCTTTAGCTCTGTTATAGATTTCAGCACCTCTTAAAAACATGTTTGGTAAGCCATAATTCAAGGGGCTGTGGGGATCTGCGCCTTGATCAGGAGCTTGATGATGGGCACGATGAATTGCCACCCATTCTGATCGGACAATCGCGGTAGTAAGCCATAACCAAAAACGAAAAAAATGTCTTAAAAGCGGATGAAATTCAACTGCACGATGCGTTTGGCTACGATGCAGATAGATTGAAATAGCGATCATGGTTAAATGGCAACTAACAAGAAAAAAAACAATTTTGCCAAGCCAACCAAAAGAGGAAATACCAGTGAGAAGGGTTGGCGGTGCCCAGAAAAAACAATAAATCCAATAAATGCTTACCACAGATAAAGATATAATGGCTTGACGACTATGAAGAAGTTTGGTTTTGTCAAAAGAAAAGCGATTCATATTTTATTACCTTAAAGGTTATAGACATCAAAAAATGAAGAATATTATCGTTTAATCCTCTTAAGAATAGACCAGTCTTCCTGACATTAAACAGCTGAACGCATGGATTACTAATAAGTATCTATTCATTTGTAACAGGTTTATCCGAAACTATATTTGCATTTTTTTTAGCACGCCGTTTTTCCTGCCAGGTTTGAATCAATACATAAAAAACGGGAACAAAAACAACGGCAAGACAAGTGGATGCGAGCATGCCGCTGGCAACCGCTATTCCAATAGAACGTCGTGCATTGGCACCAGCTCCCGTTGCAAACACTAAGGGCATTACCCCCATAATAAAAGCAAAAGAAGTCATGAGAATAGGACGAAAACGCGTTTTTGCCCCTAATACCGCTGCCTCAAGAATGGATTTATTACGAAGCAACCTTTCTTCACGTGCGACTTCAACGATTAAAATAGCGTTTTTGGATGCCAGGGCAATTAGTAGTAACAAGCCTATTTGTGTGTACATATTATTGTCTAAACCCAGACTAGATAAGGCTAATACAGTACCTATTAATGTTAACGGGACGCTGATAATGATTGCTATTGGTGTAAGCCAGTTCTCATATTGTCCAGCTAAGATCATGTAAACTAAAACAAGAGACAAGGCAAAAATCATATAACTTAAATTTCCGGCCAATATTTCTTGATAAGCTGTGCTGGTCCACTCAAAAGAAAGGCCTGCAGGTAAAAGTTGATGCGCTAATGTTTCCATTGCCTGGATAGCCTGTCCCGAGCTATAACCTGTGCCAGCCATAGCATTAATGCTACTGGAAGGATATAGGTTATAAAGGGAAATGAGTGCTGGGCCTACAGTTTGAGTAATCTCCGTTAATGTTCCTAAAGGCACCATTTCACCATCTTTATTCTTTACGTAGTAATTTCGAACATCATCAATACTCATACGGGAAGAGGCATCAGCTTGTACATAAACCTGGAATACTTGTCCAAATTTAGTGAAGAGATTGACGTAGGACGATCCCAAATAGGTTTGTAAGGTGTCAAAGGTATCACCAATCGTAACGCCTAACGATTCTGCCTTCACGCGATTAAAGGGCGCCAGCACTTGGGGTACGTAGGAGCGAAAAGAAGTCATTAACTTCTGTAACGCTTCCATTTGGTTGCCGTGTTTAACAATCTGATCTGTGGCGTTCTGTAATTTGTGATAATCAAACGTACCATCTTGTAGTTCAACTTGCATTTGCACACCGCCGGATAATCCTAGACCCTGGATCGGAGGCGGAACAACAACCAATACTTTAGCGTCTAAGGTTTGTGAAGCAATTTCATTGAGTTTGGTATAGAGTGATCTTAGATCCTCACCTTTACCTCGTACACTCCAATCCTTAAACATCACATACAAAACACCAGAATTTGCCAGACTAGAGTTATTGTCTAGGAGAGAAATACCATCAATGGCAATAACATTCTCCACTCCTCCAATGTTGGAAGCCTTTTTCCCGAGTTGTTCTAAGACTGCTTCTGTGCGATCCAGGCTTGCACCATCGGGTAATAGCACACTCATAATTAAGTAGCCTTGGTCCTCAATAGGGATGAAACCTGTAGGAATGCGACTCAACCCAAAAATAGCAACAGCAACCAAAATAATCCCGACTAAACATACTCGCCCACTGCGGTGCACCAGGCGATCCATGAAGCGAATATAAGAAGCCTCTAGAGGATTATAGAATCTATCAAAAGTGCGGAAAAAAATATTCTTTGGTTTGTTGGGATCAATTGGTTTAAGCCATAAGGCACACTGAGTGGGTTTTAATGTCATTGCATTAATGGCACTAATAAATGCGGTTGCAGCAATAACCAGGGCAAATTGCGCATACATGGCACCTGTTAAGCCTGGCATAAAGCCTGCGGGTACAAATACTGCCATCAGGACTAAAGTGATGCCAAGAATGGGGCCAAATAATTCCTGCATGGTTTGAATGGAGGCTTCTTTGGGCGGCAGTCCTCGTTCAATATGTTGCGTAACGCCTTCAACAATCACAATCGCATCATCCACCACAATACCAATTGCTAATACTAAAGCAAATAAAGTTAATAAATTAACCGAATAGCCTAATAAGAACATGGCAAAGAAAGTACCGATAATAGTAACGGGTACTGTTGTTGCTGGAACTAAGGTAGCGCGAAAGTTTTGGAGGAAAACCACAATAACCAATAGGACTAAAATACCTGCTTCAAAGAGTGTTTTATATACTTCATCGACCGATGCTTTAACGAAAATAGTGGTATCAAAAGGAATCGAATATTGTAACCCTGGTGGAAATTTTTTTGCCATTTTAGCCACAGTTTTACGTACTTCTTTAGCGACCTCCAAAGCGTTAGCTCCAGGAAGCTGGAATATACCAATGGCGGCTGTAGGTTTACCATTAAGTTTTGCAAGTTGGCTATAACTTGATGAACCAAGCTCAACGCGACCTACGTCACGAATGCGAACCACTTGTGCACTACTGCTGGCATTTGCTTGCTCATCAGGATCCGATGCTATTGTCTTGATAATGATATCGGCGAATTCATTAGGATCAGCAAGTTGACCAGGCACGTTTACTGTAAATTGATACGATTGTTTACCTGTGACTGGAGGGGCTCCAATTTGTCCGGCTGAAACCTCTTTGTTTTGATTGCTAATGGCATTAAGTACTTCTCGAGGTGTCAAAGAAAAAGCACGCATTTTTTTGGGGTCAAGCCAGACGCGCATTGCATAGGCCCCGGAGCCAAAGATAATTACGTTACCCACGCCGGGTAAGCGGGCTAATTCATCCTGCATGTTAATCGTGGCATAACTATCAAGGAATAAACCGTCGTATTCGCCGTTTTTAGAGGTTAAGGTAATAAATTGCAGGATAGCAGTGGATTTCTGCTGAACAACAACACCTTGTTGCTGCACAGATTCAGGTAATTGAGCCATTGCCGCCTGCACACGGTTTTGTACTAAAACCTGAGCGTAGTTTAAATCCGTACCAATGGCGAAAGTGACAATTAATGTATAGTTACCACTATTGGTGCTCGTCGATTGCATATAAAGCATATTTTCAACACCATTAACCTGCTGCTCAATAGGAAGAGCTACGGTTTTAATTAGCGTTTTAGCATCGGCACCCGGGTAATTTGTTGTAACTTGAATCGTGGGAGGGACTATCGCTGGATATTGTGACACGGGTAAAACAACAATTGCAATTAACCCCAATAAGACGAGTAATAGTGCAATGACATTAGCCAATACAGGCCGCTCAATAAAAAATTTAGAAATCATTTCCCTTTCTTCTCATTTTGTCCTCTCCCTATGTTTTTAATGAGAGGAGTCTGCTTGCATTTTAGGAGCAACTTGATTACCGGGTGTAGCATTCTGTAGGCCATCAACAATCACACTATCCTGAGCATTAAGTCCTTTAAGAATAGCGCGGCTCCCTTGCTCTAAACTACCTAATACCACTCGTGTTATTTCCACGTAGTTATCTTTATTTACTGTCAGTAGATAGGGACCAATCTGGTCGTATTGCACTGCGGTGTCTGGTACAGTCAATTTCGGAGAGGCTTTCGTTACAGGAATTCGTACCTGTACGAAGAGACCAGGCAGTAAAACATAATTTTTATTGGATAAGAGAGCACGAAATTCCATGGTACCTGTTGAGGCATTAAGGCCAGTATTAACGAAATCAAGTTTTCCTTCATGTGGAAATCCTGTTTCACCTTGCATGGCAACGTACACAGGAATTTGATTAATATCACTTACTGTAATACCTCTGACCTTCGCCGCTTCGCGAAGCTTAATTAAATCCAGTTCATTGAGGTTGAAATAAACATAGATGGGATCAATTTGCTCAATAGTAGCTAAATCAGTAGCCTTGCCATTACCAACAAGATTTCCTACATCGACTAAGTGACGGCCAATTCGGCCATCAAATGGCGCAAGGACGTGGGTATAACTATAGTTGATCGCTGCAACTTTCGCATTGGCTACCGTTTTTGATATTTCAGCTTTTGATTCTTCTGCTTTTGCCAACCATTTTTCCACATTTTTTAGCGACGTAGCATTTTGTCTATACATTTGTTTTTGGCGGGCATACTCGGCATTATCATAAGTATTGGCGGCTTTTGCGACCGCAACTTGTGCTTCTGCTTCGATGAGTTTTTCCTTATAAGGTTGTGGTTCTATTACAAATAATTCTTGTCCCTTTTTAACAATACTACCGTCGACAAACTTGATTTCATCTAAATAACCTTCAATACGTGCGACTAAATTTACTGAGTTATAAGCAACTGTATTACCGGTTTGTGTGACGTATTCAGCCATTTCAAGCATCTTGGGTTTTTGCACAATAACAACCGGTGTAGGCAGGGTAGAAGCAGTGTTATTAGTTTTATGATGCATGATGAAATAAATAAGTAGAAGAAGTACAAAGACAAGAAGCCCAATTTTTATTAATTTTAATGTTCTATCTGAATTCATACTCATCACCAATTCGGTATATAAAGTTGCTTAATTCGCTGCCCCTTTGTGACAGGCGGCTCATGATTTGGTTGTTTTAACAAATTGCCCCAGTTGGTACGTGCAGCCATTTCCTGCTTAATGTGTTGAGGGACAACATCATCGCAAGCTCTGATTTGCCAGCCGCCACCGAGCGCTCGATAAAGCGATACCAAGGCTTGAGAAACTTCACCCGTTGCATTTGTTAATGAAGTTTGGACGTGAAGTTCTTGTCGCTCGGCATCGAGCACCGTGGTATAACTTGCTTCGCCTTCCTTGTATCGTGTTAAAGCTAATTTTGTCGAAAGAGTGGCTGAGCGATTGGCTTTGATAAGATAGGCTTCCGTTTTTTTAGCTTCAATATAACGGGTAATATTGTCTTGTACTTCCTGCTGGGCCTGTAATACTAAATTCATATATTTGAGTAAGGACTGTTGAAAAGCAGCATCTTGCATACGTACAGAGTTGGTAATTTGTCCATAGTTTAATACAGGCCAAACGACGGATGGTCCTGCGGTGATATTGCGATTTGACCAGTTAAAAATGTCGCTAATGGAATTATTACCGATGGTATTAGCCGCAAATACAAAAGTGCCTGATAGTGAAAGTGCAGGAAAAAGATTGGCTTTAACGGCACCGATAGCTTCTGATTGTGCTACAGCTTCCAGACGAGCCTGATGGATATCGGGACGCTGAGCTAGCGTTTCTAATGGAATACCTACTGCTACTGTAGGTGGGGTCCTGGGAATTCCAATGCTCTTCGTGAGCAAAACATTTACATCATTAGGAATAATACCAAGCAAGACAGCTAACTTATCTTTCTGGTGTTGCAAATTACTAATTAGAGTAGGAAGCGTTGATTGTGTTTCAGCAAGTTCAGTTTGGGCTTGCTCAACATCGAGCAAGCTGGTTTCCCCATTTCTGAAGCGAGATTGCGCTATTTTTAAGCTCATTATCTGCAATTGGATATTGGCTTTAGTCACTTTGATTTGTCGTTCATAGGTGCGAATGCTGATATAAGCACTGGCAATATCTGCGGTTAACGTAACCAAAGCATTATCGTAAGCCGCTACGGATGCTAAAAAAGTTGCATCATTCGAGCGAATTGCTCGACGGTATTTCCCCCAAAAATCAAGTTCCCAACTTGCTTTAAAACCCAGGGTTGCTGTATCGAAACTGGAGGGTAAAATATTTTGTAATGAACTTCCGCCAATACGATTATAGGTATAATCTCCCGTCAAGGCTTGTTGTTGAGGATAAAGCTCACCGACTGATTGGGCTAGCTGCGCTCTTGTTTGTAAGACCCGAACCCCTGCAATCTGAACGGATAAATTATTATGATAACCTTGATAAATTAAGGATGTTAACGTGGGGTCATTAAATGCTTTCCACCAATTAGCATCTCGCAGAGGAATGGGCTTAACTGATGGACTGTTTTGCATCCAATTAGCAGCAACGTTTTGCTTTGGCTCTTTATAATTAGGCCCAACCATACAGGCACTAAGAAATAAGCAGGATATTCCTGTAAAAATTTTTAACATGTGGGCTAATACTTCCCTATATTTAGTTTTCCACCCTGGAAATAGAGATGCAATTAAATAATGATTTCAAAAGTTAAAGCTTTTTATTCCGGTTAATATTATCTGTGATATTTCAAATGAACAAGAGTTATATTGGATGTCTGTAAACTTATAGAGTATTTCCAATGAATAGGAGCATGGATGGTTAACTCTATGGAAACAATTATTTTTTTTTGAGAAACTAATTTTAAAAATCTACAATTGTTTTTACCCAGGAGTTTATTATGAAGATAATAGTTATTGGGGCATCTGGTACAATTGGACAAGCTGTAGTTGCCGAATTGCAGTCGCGACACGATATTATTACGGCGGGTTTTAGTTCTGGTGATATCAATGTTGATATTACTGACAAAACCTCCATTGAAATCATGTTTAAAAAAATTCAATACATCGATGCAGTGGTGCTTACTACAGGAAAGGTTCATTTCGGTGAGTTTATGCAAATGCATGAGCATGAGTTTAATATTGGTTTACAGAATAAGCTCATGGGTCAGGTTAATACCGTATTAATTGGAAGACATTATTTAAACGAAGGTGGCTCGTTTACATTAACCAGCGGTATCTTAAGTGATGACCCAATTCGCTATGGCTCTTCGGCATCCATGGTCAATGGTGCACTTCATTCATTCGTGCTTGCTGCAGCTATCGAAATGCCTAAAAGACAGCGTATCAACTGTGTTAGCCCCACAGTTGTTACTGAAGCTATGGAAAACTATGCGCCATACTTTAGAGGCTATGAATCTGTAAGTGCTGCCCGGGTTGCATTAGCTTACAGTAAAAGTGTTGAAGGGTTGCAAACAGGTCAGGTATACAAAGTGCAATGAATGTGTTTGGTATGATTTGCCAGACAAACAGCGGATCTTTCAGAACCCGGTTGTCGCAAATGCGTCAACCAGGCTACAACGATTCTATGCTTTGTGATGAGTGGCCGATTTTTTTCGATCGGGAAAAACATCTTTAAATTGCAAATGTTTACTAGCTTCCATTGCTTTATGTCTACGTTTGGAAAAACCGCCGATTTTGTAAACAATAATAGGTCCAATAAAACTAATTAATCCCATAACAAAAGCAATTTTATAAGTTGGGTCGGGATTCATAATAAGAAAAATTAAACAAACTAGCATCAAAACAATAGCCACTATCCCTGTATAGGGTGAGCCTGGGGTTTTGTAGCTTAAATCCTCAACGGTATAACCTGCTTTATACAAGCGCTTACGGAAGTTAATTTGTGCCCAGCAAAGAGAAATCCATGCGGTAGCTCCTGTAAACCCTGAGACAAGAAGTAGAGCAATATATAACATCGATTGTCCAAAAAAGTAGCCTGCTGCCAAGAGTATCCATATTGCTAACAACGTTACAATTCCTGCATTTTGTGGAACGGCATTGCGATTAAGCTTGCTTAATTTGTGAGGGGCCATTCCATTACGAGCAAGGGCATTTAATGAACGTACAATACCGTATACACCTGAGTTTGAACATGAAAGCGTTGCTGTTAGTGTGACAAAACTCGTTGCAACACCGGCCCATTTCAAACCATAAAAATTGAGGGCATCAGCAAAAACAGAGTTTGCAAGACCTGCCTTTTGCCAAGGATAAATTAAGACGAGGCAAAAAACTGGAATGATATAAATAAAAAGAATTCTAAAGGTTACGGTGCGGATAGCTCTTGGAATCATACGACCAGGATTAATGGACTCTCCAGCCGCAAGACCAATAATTTCTGAGCCTTGATAGTTTACTAACAGCAAAACCATGGCTGTTAATAAAACCATCTTGCCATTAGGAAAGAGACCTCCCTGATCAAAAATAAATCTACCACCAATAATCCCTGCAGGCTGTGGTCCATGAATGACGCCAAAGAAAATAAGAGTGGCAAGCGCAACAAAGCCCATAAGAGCGGCAATTTTAATAATTGCTAACCAAAATTCAATTTCACCAAAAGTACCGACCTTAGCGATATTGATATAGGTAATAATTAATCCAAACCCAACTGCCCAGACATAACCATTTATTCCAGTAAAATGCTGCATAATAATGCCACCGGCAATACATTCTGCTGGTATATAGGCTACCCAACTGATCCAGTAAGACCATCCAACACCACAAGCAATGGTGGGTGAAATGAAATCGGCGGTATAAGTAATAAATGAGCCTGAAATTGGAATCGCAACAGCTAACTCACCCATGCAAAGCATGGTGAGATAAATAATTAGACCGCCTAACATATAGGCGAGAAATACAGAAGGACCTACCTGATTGACCACTTCTCCAGTTCCCAGGAAATAGCCGGAACCAATTATTCCGCCCAAAGCAATTAATTGCACATGGCGATCTTTAAGTCCGCGTCTGTAGCCGCCATCGTTGAGTGGTGCGGTATTTTGTTGTTGCTGGTTAGTCACTAACTGTTTAGTCTCTCAAAAGTAGTAATGGGTCAAAAATTGTATAATAATTTTGTATTTTGTCTAGAAATTTCTATGTGAAATTGCAACAAAAGGAGATTTTTATAAGAAAAAGGCTGGGAACGCAAGAATTTTTTCACATAGGTTATAAAGAACGATTTATAATCACCAGATTATTCTGACGGACTATGTCATAAAAGCATATTAATGCTAAAAATTTATAGAGATCCTTATAGAATTAAGGCGAATATTTTCATTGAAAATTAATATTTTTTTAAGCTTAACTTAAATTTATTTGATTATTACTGTATGAGATTAGCAATGATTATATTAACAAGTGAACGTTTGATTATTAGAGAATGGCAAGAGCGAGATACTGATGCGTTTATAGCAATGAATGCAGATAAGCGAGTAATGGAGCATTTTCCAGCAATCTTAACTGCCGAGGAAACGATTGCAATGATCGAGCGTATCAATACTCATATTCGGCAGCATGGGTTTGGGCTTTGGGCGGCACAGCTAAAAGAGAGTAAGGAATTTATAGGATTTATTGGTTTAAACATTCCCTCGTTCTCTGCTCATTTTACTCCGTGCGTGGAAATTGGCTGGCGATTAGCTTGGCCATTCTGGGGGAGAGGATTAGCTACTGAGGGTGCCAAAGCAGTATTAGAATATGGTTTTAAGAAATTGCAGTTAAATGAAATTGTGTCGTTTACTGCCTTAAGTAATCTACGATCTCAGAGAGTTATGGAAAAAATAGGTATGACTCATAATGAAAATGATGATTTTGATCATCCAAATTTATCATTAGAACATCACCTTTCACGCCATGTACTTTATCGGATGTTACGAGAACTTTGGCGTAATTCACAGAAATAACTGAAATATCGCACCTTGAGTGCGATATTCAATGAGATTATGAAAACCAGCTATCAACATTTTTGCTCTTGTAGTTTTGCTGATGCTTCCTGAATAATTGATTCAATAAAATCATTTTTGAATTGCACATGTTGCGGCAAACCAATGGCAACAATTGAAGGTGCTAAATCCATTAACGTGCGAATTGCCTGACTTTTATCCTCAGCAGAGGTATTCACATCCTCAAGTACTTCAATATTTGCAATAAATGCAGCTACCGTCGCCTTTCTCACTCGGACTCCTTTAAATTCCGTATAATCAACACCGTCAGCAAGTATATCTTGCGGTGAAATTGGACTTTTGTTCATGGTAAGGGCTCCATTAATAAATTCGGTTCTTTATCATACCGATAAAAGAAATTTTTCCCAATGCTGTACAGTCCAAAAAATTCTCATGAAAGTAATAATCTAATTAATGAGATCATGAAAATTAAAGCCCTGGTAATACGCTCGATATTCTAGTTATAAGCCCCTTAGGTTTGTTTGTGTTCTTTTTCTGAATTCTATCAAGTTCTTCTAAAAAGTTTTGTGAGAACGGATGAGTTGGCGAAAAAGTAGTGTAAGCAATTGCTTTCTTTAACCAGGCATCTGACGGGCCGCTACTGAGTGCGTTGACGGTAATATTAAAAAGCCTACTATGCCTCGCGCCAGAAAAAAAAGAGAAGGATGTATTGCAAGAGTCTTCAATATCTTGAGAGATAATATGTAATTTTCTTTTAAAATGATGCCATTTTGCCAGACTGTTAGTTATCCCATTTACTTCTGTAATGAGATTTTTGATTTGTTTTACTTGCAAGCCTCTTTTAGGATGGGCTCCGAACATAGTTTGTTCATATTGTTTAACTTCCTTGTTTAAATTCTCCAATATGCTGGCTATATACTGTGGGGCCAGCTCTGGTTTAGCATTTAGTGAATTAAGATAGGAATTAGTTGCCGACATAACAACTGAATGCCACGCTCGATTTGTTTGAGACAATGATTGCCAACTGTTAAAAGGGAGATAATTGACAATGTGTAATTGTAATTCAACCGGTAGTAAATTAATGAAAGCGAGTTCTATCAATGCAATTTTAAGATGGGGAACAAAGTCATTGTCATGAAGCAACTCAAAAGCTAATTTGGGATCTTGAGCTATAGTGCGGAGGCATAATTGCTGTAAGGTTTCCGTCGTTAAATTTCTGCCCATGTCATCTCCATGTCAACAACAAAACAAATATTGTACATAGAGTGCAATTGTATGGCAAATAAAAACTATTTATAAAAGAGATAATTTAATGTCTTTATATGAACAAACTATCATCAGTCTTTATGGGAAGGAAGGGAAACGTTGGTTAGAGAAGTTGCCATACCTGATTAATGAACTGGTTGCTGCTTGGCAGCTCAGTCATTTAACACCTGTCGATAATTTATCTTACAATTACGTTTTAAGTGGTTTTCAGCATAAGAAACCGATTATCCTTAAATTAATATTTGATAAAAGAATAGTGGACAATGAGGCGAAAGCGCTTAAGGCTTTTGCAGGTTATGGGGTAATCTCAATTTTAGCGCAAGATAAGCATGCATTACTTTTGGAGCGTGCTGTTCCTGGCAGTTCCTTAAAAGCTCACTGGCCTCACAATGAAGATGAAGCTACTAAAATCGTGTGTGACTGTATAAAGCGGTTGCATCATGCTCCTTTACCCGCAAAAAATGAGTTCCCTCATTTGCGAGATTGGTTTGCAGTACTTTATAAAGAGTGGCCTATTCCAAAGATTTATCTCGAAGAAGCTAGAAAACAACTTACGATACTTTTTCAAACCAGGAACGAAGATAAATTATTGCATGGCGATTTGCATCATGAAAATATTTTACAGCACGACCATGATTGGATAATCATTGATCCCAAAGGTGTAATCGGTGATAAAACCTATGAACTTGCTGCTTTTATGCAAAACCCGATGCCCAAATTACTTGAAGTCAAATCGCTTCCATTTGTATTAGGTAAACGTATTAATCGATGTGCAACTCTACTAAATTTGCATGAGAAACGGGTTTATCAATGGTGTTTTGTGCAAGCTATTCTCTCTTGGGTGTGGAATCTGGAGGATGGACTTGAAGCGCATTATTTTGCTCATTTAACTGAAATTTTCTTCTCACTTCATAAAAAATAAGGAGTTATTGACTGTTGAGTTAGCTACCGTTATTTTCTTGCAGGCAATAAAGAAAGTTTGTTTAGCTTTGAAAATTGATAAGTATGGAATAAACATGGATGGGATGTCTTATGAGAATTGCACAAATTAAAAGTTGCCTTGACAGTTATGATGGGAATAAAGGAACAGGGCGTATATTCAAAGATGAACCTCATATTGGAGAATTACGGCAGTTTTATAATAATGAGCTTGAAGGTAAAGATAGAGAATTAACATCGCTGGAGCTTGTAAAAGTAGTAAGAATTTGTCTTAGAAAAAATACCTGGAACGATTCGGAAAGTAGTATCGCTTTAGGAAATCTCCTTGCACATTTAGGTGGAAAAAATGCTCTGCAAAGGCTGAAAAAAAATAAACAGTTGGCTGGTTCATATATCTTTCTCTTAGAAAAATACAAAGATTTTGCTGATAATTTGTCGCGCCTTATGGAGACGTTAAAAGGATATTCTCTTGATGCGCCTTTATCTGAGATCGTGCAAGGAATTAATGATCTGGCAAATATCGATGAAAAATTAAAGGATATTGAGCTTCTTAAACAAACTTGTTTTCTTTCTTCGAGAACGTTACAACTAACAGCTAACAATAAAGCATCTTGTGCAATGGCAAGTACCATAATCCTATTGCGCCAATTAGATATTGCAGAAGAAGAGTTAGACTGTTTACCAACCCAGTACATGAGTTCTGTGCATCAAATTTTGGTGTTGTTGCAGCATCCAGAGTTAATTAAAGCAAATCTATTGAGGGTTTGTAAGCTAGGAAATGATACGATTGGGTTTCTTGAGATTCTGAAAGAATTAACCCTGCTTAAAGAGAGTGTAACCCAAGCTAACCTTGATAAATGCTTTCATCCTGATGTAGTGGCGTCTAGCGCCTGGATCAAGGAAATAATAGATATATTTAAGGAGGCAAAATGGCCAGTCGAACCGCATTTAGACAGCCTATTTAAAAATGCGATAGTGCAGATCTATCATATAAAGGTAAGTCTTGCATTGGAAACTCTTAAGAGATTAAAACTCCCATTACTTCAAGTGCAATCTCTTTTACATATTCTTTTTAACAACCCGCAACACTCTGTCAATTTAATTGAGGCAGTGGATATTCTTGTAAAGAATAATTTATGTACTAGCTTCAATCTGGCAACAATAATAATCAGTGATCCTCAATATGCCACTAAATTAGCTAATGCGATAAGAATTGCAAATACTGTCTCGTTGGATAACGAAGAGAATAAAAAACTCTTCACAACTGTCCCAGCCGTCGCAGATTCAATGGCGTTGTTATTTACACAATTGGAGAAAGCACAACAATTTTCTCCCGAGATTAGAGAACTTGCTCTTAAACAATCGCAAAATGCAGAGGTTGCTGCGAGTGTCGTGAGATATTTACGCAAAAATGAGATTTTCACAAAAGAATTTACGAATTTAAGTATTGAAAAAAATCATCTTTGTGCGGAGTTATTTAAAAAAAATTTAATGAATTTAGAATTTCTTGATTTATTAGCAGAATTAGCCGCAGCTGAAATTCTTAGTCCCGATAATATTACTAAACTTATTGAAAATTTTGCGTTTATTCGTACTTTAACAAGTGCCTGTTTTTGTCTTAGCTATGGAAAAAAGCTTGATCAAGATAACTTCGATCTTCTTTTTTGTGATCCTAAGCATGCATTAAACATGGCTGAAGCGTTGGGAGGTAAAACCAAGCCTCCTGCGACTGAAGCCTGTGACAAGCAGATTGCAGATAAGGGAGCGCAGGACTTTGTTGCAATTCGAAAGGCAGCTCAAATCCTCGCTCAAGGAATGAGAGGAACCAAACCTATATTTGCATCAGTAAAACCTAATGCAAAGCAGGTGGAATTATTAGCCAGATTGCTGAAAAAAGATCTGATGGAATTTGATCTGGATTTTCAACAAGAGCAACATAAGGCAATTTTAATTAAAATTGCTCAGATGTGTGGGAATGGACAACTCGAATCCATTACGGAATATAACGCCGCCTATGATGGATTCAATTTTAAATAACCAACAAAGTAGAATAAATCCCCGTGTCATTCACAATGCATGGGGATTTCATGCAATGGATCCTTGAAGGTTATCTCTAAGTTAAATGGTTTCTTTTAGCCAGGTGTTCATTGCCATCTTGGTATTATCGACTACTTGAATTAATTGATGATATAACTTATCGAGTAAATCGTTTTCTCCAGTTTTTCGATAGTGCTCAAGATAATGACAAGCATATTGCATCCTAACAGCACCGCAATATAGCGCACCACTTTTCATTTTGTGTACCAGATTTTCAATGGTTTCCCAGTCATTTTGCGCATAAGCTTTTTTAATTTCCAGGGCTTCAGCAGGAATAGCGTGATTCACCATAGTCTCTAAAAGTTCTTTGAGAATATCTAAATTGCCTAAGGTAGTAATGCCTTTTTCTATATCAAGTAGCGAAAAACGATCGAGTGCAAAGAGCTCATTTGAATCTGGCAAATTGGCACTTAAGACAGTAGGTTTTTTGAAAGATGGGGCATTTTCTTTTTGGGAGCGAAAAGTTTCCAGCATTTTTTTAAAGGCCTCAGGAGTCATGGGTTTCGTAAATAAACCATTCATTCCTGCTTGTAGGGATTGCATTTCGGCAGTTTGTACCGCATGACCAGTTAAACCATAGATAAGAAGCGCTGGAGTATTCGTTTCTTTTTCATAAGCACGAATTTGTCGCGTCATTTCATTACCTGATATGCCAGGCAAACCAATATCGGTAATAACTAAATCAAATCGCTCTTTTTTTGCAAGTTGTAGACCTTCTTCGCCAGAAGTAGCAGATAAAAAAGCGCAGCCTGTTTTAGCCACCATTCCTTCGAGGACTTTTAAGGCTACAGTATTATCTTCTACTAGTAGAATAAATGGCAAATCAACATGACTAGAAGAAGACTGAATAGCTGAGTTTTTATCTGCAGATGAAAAATTTTCAGTCGAAGTATTCTGTGAATGAAACAACGGAATTGTAAAGAAAAAAGTGGTTCCTTTTCCTTCTTCACTTTCAAGTTCAATTTTACCACCTAACAAGCCTATATATTTTTCTACAATATGTAATCCTACGCCGTGTCCATGGTGATCATTTTTATAAGAAGGTGAGACACGGTAAAAACGCTCGAATACTCTTTTTTGAGCTTCTTTGGGAATCCCTTTTCCAGTATCTGATACGCTAAACGCTAATAATTCTTTATTATCTAAAGTGGTTTGTCGATGAACCGCAAGTTTAATACTACCGTATTCGGTAAACTTAATAGCATTACCCAGTAAATTAAGCAAAATACGACTTAATTTAAAGCGATCAGTTATAATAATCGAAGGAATATCTGCGGGAATATTTAAATTAAAGTCCAGATTTTTTTGAACCATTGCGGGCCGTTCTAGCTGACTTAAGTCCTCCAGACATTCTTGCAGATTAAATGGTTCTAGATGAAGATCATCTTCATTCATATGTTCGGCAGAAATGACATCAAGAACGCCATTTAGAAATTTTAATAATTGTTCTCCACTATCATTAACCCAACTAGCGTATTGCTTTTCCTCCTGGCTTTGCACGGTTTCTTCCAACATTTTCGACATTCCAATAATGCCAGTTAATGGTGTTCGAATATCGTGGCTCATGTTTGCTAAAAATTCAGTTTTGGCATGGCTTGCTTGCTCAGCGATTTCTTTGGCTACTTTTAAATCGGCTTGTGTTTTTTTAAGTTCGGTAATATCTAAAGAGTTACCTAAAATGCCTATGATATTGCCTTCATCATCCAAGAGGGGCATTTTAATGACAGTAAAATACATTTTTTTACCATCAAGTGTTACGGTTTCTTCAAAAAAGATCGGCCGTTTAGATTGGATAACTTGTTCATCATTTTTTTTCAATTCATCTGCATGTTCTGGCCAAAGATCATAATCTGTCTTTCCAACAATATCTTTCATGGAATTAAAGCCAAGTGTTTTAAGAAGAATTTTATTGCAGCCTAAATATTCTTCATTCTTATTTTTCCAATAGAAATTACCAGGCACTGCGGCGGAAATTTTTTTAATTTGATCAAAAATGGTTACATTCTGTAAGGCTAAACGTTTTTGGTCTGTAGTATCTTTTCCTAAAATAATTAAACTTGATTTATCTGGGGCACTAAACTTCCAGGTAATATATCGTTTGGTGTTGTTTCTATAGAGAATGTATTCAAAATCATTATGATTACCCTGTAAAACAGCATCCACCTGTGTGAGGGGGAAAGGTGATTTGTTGACACAATTAAGACAAACTTCTTTAAAAAATTCTCCAATTAGTTCTTCTTTTTTCCAGCCCAACAGTGATTCAGTAGCTTGGTTAAAGTCAATGATACGATGATTAGCATCTAAAATAATAATGCTATCCTCTGATAAGGTGAAGATTGCTTCCATTTGTTGGTGCAGAGGAATACTTGTGGATTTCTTTCCCATTATTAAACTACCCTAATAAGATGACATTATTTTATTGTTAAAAATCCCTTTTGCTCTAGAAAACTAAAATAAGTATCCAGTAGTTGCTGGTTAATCAAGGGAAATTCCATATTGTTTTCTTTAAAAGCATAGTGCGTATTTTGATTGTTTGCATGAGATATTTTATTCAATCCTTTCATCCAATCATTATCATCTTGATTGATGTATAAAGTAAGTAACGAATAAAGTGCGTTCGCAGGATTAATCTCTTTTGTAAGTTTTTCTCGCCATTTTTGTGGTGGAAGTAATGACAAGTTATACCCTCGTTGTCGCAGATATTCTATCAAATCTTTCCAGTATAACTTATTAGGATTTACTAAATTGAATAAATGGTAGGGTATTTTTTTATTTAGTGATGTTTTTATAATCATTTGGCTTACATAATCAACAGGAAGGATATCAATTGAAACATCCCAAGCTGGGGCATAGCCTAATTGGAGACAGCCTTTTATTAACATAAGTAAATGGTTTTGCTCTGCTGCAATAACCCCAGAAAGAGAATGTCCCAATATCCAGCCAGGTCTATATATTTTAACTGGAAATTGTTGTTGGTGAGCTTTCGCTAGCAACTGTTCTGCTACCCATTTAGTTTGACTATAACCATCCAGAGGAGCGGCGTTAGGATGAGAGTAAATGAAGTCTTCAATAATCGCATCGAAATTGTCAGTATAATTCCCAGCTGCAGATAAGGTAGATACATAATGAATAGGAATTTGCTTTTTAATGGTTGAAAATTTCAATATTTCTTTGACGCTGGAAACATTAGCTGCCCGTAACATTTCATAGCTGTAGAGATGATGAACAGCTGCGCCATTATGATAAATTATGTCAATTTCTTCGGCTAATGACATAAATTCTTCAATCGTTAGACCTAAATAAGGTTTTTCCAAATCGCCAACTAACAAACGTATACGCTTACTATCTTTAAAGTGAAGATGGTATTGTTTGATGGCCTTATCAAGTTTATTTTTTGCATCATCATAATTTGTTCCTCTTACCAAACAATAAATGGTTGCGGAGGTTAAATCATAGAGTTGTTGTAAGAGACTCGTACCTAAAAAACCATTTGCCCCAGTGAGTAGTACTGATTGAACATCAAAACTAAACGGTTCTAGTTCATTAATTGAATGAGATAAATTTAATTCGATATCAAATTGCCAATGAGTTGCTAAAGATGAAGGTTTTTTTTCGGTGTTAAGGTTAGCTTCTATGAGTTGGGCCAAATGATAAATAGTTGGGTTTTCAAGAAATTGCTGTAAGGGTAAATCGTATTGTAAATGTTCTTTAATTTTTAAGACCAGCTGCGTCACCATTAAGGAATGGCCGCCTAAATCAAAAAAGGAATCATGAATACCGACTTGATCCAGTTCAAATAATTCGCTCCATATTTTTTCGATGTTTTTTTCAATTTGTGTATGAGGCGCAACATACTCTGCACGTAGAGAATGTGAGGCAAAATCAGGCGGTGGCAATTTCTCAAAATTGACTTTTCCATTCAAAGTAAGAGGGATACTATCAATAATGATAAAAAAACTAGGTATCATATATCCTGGTAGTTGAGTGGACATATATTGCTGAATCTGAGTGACAGGTGTCTCAGTTTTAAGAACAAGGTATGCAACTATCGATTTTTGATGCTTCTCATTTTCGTAGACGCGAACAGCACACTGAGTAACTGCTTCATGATGAAGTAATATAGAATAAATCGCTTCAAGTTCTACACGAAAACCACGAATTTTTATTTGATTATCCTGGCGACTGAGATAATCAATGTTTCCATCGGGCATCCACCTTACGATATCCCCTGTTTTGTATAATTTAGACGTCCCTTGAGCATCGTATAAATTCGGAATAAAACGCGAATCAGTAATTTCTGGGCGGTTTAAATATCCAAGCGCAACGCCATCTCCCCCTGTATACAGTTCACCGGGTGCTCCAATTGGCGTAGGCTCCAAATGGTTATCAAGAATATATACGGTCGTGTTAGCGATTGGTTTGCCGATTGGAATTGATTGATAGCCTTCTTTTTGAGGAATAATGGAATAAGTGGTTGTGAACGTTGTATTTTCTGTCGGACCATAGCCATTTAAAATATTTTGGGGAGCTCCCTTATCGCACTGCATTACATTCATTATTCGTTCAGCATTTAAAACATCCCCGCCTACTAATAAGTATGACAACTTGTTAAACATAGATGGATTTATAGATGCATATTGATTGAATAAAGCTGATGTTAACCATAGCACGGTAATATTCTTGTCGACAAGAAACTGACTAAACAGGTCAACATTAAGGAGAATGTGATGAGGAGCACCCACAAGCGTTGCACCATTTAACAAGGCGCCCCAAATTTCAAAAGTGGCTGCGTCAAAACTAATACTTGCTGCTTGTGCGACACGATCCTTGGTAGTAATTTGGATATAATTGGTTGAGTTAACCAAGCGATTAATTCCACGATGAGGAACCATCACTCCTTTGGGTTTTCCTGTTGTACCTGATGTATAAATAATATAAGCAAGACTGTTAGGCGTCGAATTGGCAAAATTAAAATCATCGCGACTCTCATGGGCAGCTGTCGCTATTAAGTCATCGAAGATTATTAAAGGAACATTTTGGCTATCACAGCAATTCTGCATCTTGCTTTTTACAGAGCTTGAAGCTAATGCCAGTGTTGAATCGCTGTCACTTAAAATAAATTGTATATGGGAGCTAGGATAATTCGAGTCTATTGGAATATAAGCCGCTCCAGTTTTTAAAATGGCTAATAATCCAACAATTAAATGAATTTCCTGGTCAGTGCAAATTGCAACATGACTCCCAGGTGAAACCCCTTGTTTTTGTAATAGACGAGCAAATTGATTCGATTGTTCATTGAGTGAGTGATATGAAAGCGAATGCCCTTCGTAAGATAAAGCAGTCTGCGAAGGGGTCTTTTGGACTTGTTCCACGAAAAGCTGCACGACATTTTTATCTCTGGAATAAGGTGTTTGTGTGTTGTTCCATGTAATCAATAATTGCTGGCGCTCATTTTGAGAAAGCAGAGGCAATTTTGAAATAGACATTGTGGGATGTTTTATCATTCCCTTAATAAGAATAGGAAGGTGCTGCACGCTATTTTTAATTACGGCTCGCAAATCTTTATTGTTATCTCGACTATACCACTGAATTTTATAAGTATTGGAAATAGTAATAATAACGGATGCATTAAGCTCCTGGATTTGTTTTTCCAGACTCGCTTCATGACCTATAACAATTGTAACAGGGTAAAAAGATTGTGAACTTGAAGCTAATTCTGGATAACGATAAAAGATATCTTTCGAAAAACTTAAATGTTTATCGAACATTAATAGCTGTTTAAAAAAAGCATCACATACCTCTTCAACAGCAGAGTCTTCTCCTAACGATAATGAAAAAGGGACAACCGGAGAAAATAAGGGTGCTATGGTTTCAGATAATTGATGCAATTTGGGGTGAGAAAAACCGACACCAAATTTTTCTTTATTCCCCAAACGATAAAAATAAATTAACAATGCTACAAAGAGGATATTGCAAGGATTCCTTGGATATTCATTCGTCGAGGAAACAAATATTTTAGCGGTATCAAGAGAAGCGATAGGTTCTAAAGGCATGCATTTTGAAGAGGACACTAAGGATTGAAAGGGGAGTAGGGCAGGATTAAAGTGTTTTTGTTGACGCACCCAAAACATTTCGTGAATCGCATAAATTTCATAGAGATACTCATACTCCAGCAGATTTTTTTCATGTTCGGATGGAAGTACTGAACCAACTTTTAAATGGTACTGATTAGCAATCTCCACTAAATTAAGTGGTGTATTGTTATGTAAAGAAATGATTTGCTCTAATTGCACTATTTCAGTTTTTGTTGCAATGCGCCAATAATTAGGTGTTATCTCTAAAATTGTACCTGGTTGATGATTGCTCGGTTCATTAAGCATATGTAGCTGTGTAATAAGAAAAAAATCCTTTCCAATATTAAATTTAGGCAATCCCAAGCGATTGTGGTAATGATGTCCTAAATTGAGTGCTCTGCACATTCTGTCAATGAGTTCGGCAGAGTCGTTCCAAGTAATCCATCCCCCATGGCGAGGTTTTTTATAATAATCAAAATAAGTACGATTTTTTAAATCTTGAGGAAGAATATGAAGGCGCTGGAAAGTAATTTCATAAATCAATTCTTTAAATGTATGTACTGCCTCCTGATAACATTTCACACTTAGACTTAAGCCTGTTTCATTGGGCTCTACTTCAATGAGGGTTTGTTTCAAGATATCGCCTGCATCAATTTCTTCAACCATTTTATGCCAGGTAATCCCATGAATTTTTTCATTATTTAAAATCGCCCAAGAAGGCGCATGTAGTCCTGCATACTTTGGTAAAGGGGCATTATGATAGTTTATAGCCATGCATTGCGGTTGTTGTAGCAAAGCAAGAGGAAGGATTGCCCCATTTATAATGCTAAATAAATAGTCAAATGAGGTTATTGTTAATACCGACTTAGCTTCAATAAGTTTACGGAAATAAGGTATTTTCCTCTTTGATGCAAAATCTTCGGCCGCCGGAAGAGGAGAGATAATGCCCAGTATTGAATGATTGTAGGATAGAAGAATTTCTGCGCATTGCAATAGTAAAGGATCTTCTCCTATCAAATAACAAGTAAAGAGTTTCTTTTCCAAGAAAAATTCCAAAATTTTTTTATTTATTCGCTAGTGGCTATTTTAGTACTTTGCGACAAAAAAATACACAACTATTGTTTTTAGTGAAATAAATTGATTTAAAATTTTTCAAAAAATAATTTTTATGTCGCTGAATTTAATAAGAAAATACAAATTCAGGGTTTTATATCGGCGTAATTGCTTAAAGTGTGAAATCCCATAAGTACTTTCTTTTGAAAAGGTTTTTAAATCCCATTTTTTCATAGAGGGACAAACTGGTTTCGGCGGCTTCTAAAAAACAAAACTCGACGCCTGCTTTTTTTGCCTCCTTTAAAGTGTAATTAAGGAGATACCTTCCATAGCCTTTTCCTTGGTAAGCCGATAAAGTGCCGAAATCATCAATCCGGGCTAAATTATTATGAAAAGATAGAGTCAGAGAAGAGATTGGTTGGTCATCAATATAAAAAGTAAGGTGGCGAAGCTGGGCTTTTTTGGTGCGTGCCCGCTCGTGTGTTTGCAGATAAAGTGATGTCAATTCATTTGTTGAATTAAAAGCATCGATTAATGGAGACATCCAATCATTTAATTTATTATCCGTTGATTTAATTACGAATTTTTCGTTTGGTACAAAGGGGGATAAGGCATGCAAGTCAATAAACATTGCCGTAGCATTTTCACTCGCTTCAAAATTTATTCCCTGTAAATAATCTTCCAAATCGTGTTTCAAATAGTGGGTCGAAAGAACTGCTGCCCATGGTAAATTTTTGGCTGCAAAAAAATGATCGCACTGTTCAAAAAAATCATGGGGATTGGCAATATCTTTTTGTAAAACAACAAGATTTAAGCTTGCTACAGGGACATTAGTTACATAAATCAATGCATGATCATTTAGGGCAAACCATTCTTTACTTACTGATTTAAAAAAATAATCCTCGCATTGATAGAAGTGTTTAATTAATTGTGGACGCATAGATGTGTTAGTAGGTCTGCCTAAGAATTTTGGCGGAGAGAGAGGGATTCGAACCCTCGATACGTTGCCGTATACACACTTTCCAGGCGTGCGCCTTCGACCGCTCGGCCATCTCTCCTCAGCGCGAAGAATATACCGATATATGATGGAAATCAACCGTAATACCTGCAACTCTTTGAGAAAAAAGGGCATTAAATAAAAAAGCAATAAAAAATATTTGCTTTTTTATGTGTCACTCTGTGCATTTTGGATAAAATTATTGCTTATAATTAAGGTAATATTTTTGACAAATGGATGTTCCAATGAGAATAAGGCTTTTGCTTGCTATAGGTTGTGTAATATTTTCCGCCCAAACTTTTGCCTTCACTTGTTATTTTACCTTGGCAAAAGATAGTTGCTGGACAAATTATGATGTAAAGGTAGTGGTGGTCGATGCAAATACTAACAAGCCTGTGGTTACTGTAGAGGTTCCTAAAGGAAAATCTTGGGCGCGACAGAAGTTTACTTGTGAACCTGCACAACGATTTTTTTATCAGGCCACTTATCAGCCTGTTTTCTGGCAAAGTGAAGTTGGAAAAAATTATATGTCAATGCGTTATTGGTCTTTGCCTGCCACCATAGGAGAAGGTGATACTGCCTGGAATATTCCAGTTTGTTTCCCTGCTAATTTTGCGGCAGTTCCCTTGCCTCCGGATGCGCAAGGAAATTGCCAATGTGATTGGAGCCAGATCCCTGCGCCCCCGCCTCAATAAGGACAAGTTAATTGATGATGCTTAAGGAGGACGTGTTGATTTCCTTAAGCTCGACATCTTTTGGTAATTCGTTTGTTGCAAGTGCTATGAGATTATCAATACAGCGTGGTAAATCCCCTTTAACGATATTATAAGAGTCGGTATGGTACTTTGAATAAAGCATTCCTATTGGGAAAAGAACCGAACTTGCTACATTGAATAAAGATTCACAAAAATAGATTGCTGTATCGAGCAGAAAAGACGCAGTACCAAAATATTGAGAATCTAAAAAATATCCAGGAATTGCAAATAATACACCCGCTAAAAAAGCAATAGGAGCATAAATTAATCCACCGATTCCACTAAAAAAATTGACGAATAAATTACTGCCTGAGAAATAACCTACTTCAATTGATATAGGATCTCCACTAATAATCGAGGGTACTATTGTCAAACTTGCTTTTATCTCTTTGGCCAAGGTAATAATTGTTTGGTAATTTGGCGATTTTTCATTAAGTTCAGCTACAATACGTTCTGCTTTATGCAAAAGATTTGTGTAGTGGTGATATTGTTTTTTTGCATTATCAACTGCAAAAGCAGGAACAATAGTGCCACTCGTGTCTAAATCAAGCCGCCAGGAAAAATTCTCTTTTGCCTGTAACCAGGAAGAGGTATTTACAATCTCCTGAATATTTTCTACGCCAGATTGTTCCTGAAGAATAGCGAACTCTGAGTGATATTTTTTTGCTTCAACAAGAAAATGAGCCCATCTGTCCTGGGAAAACTCGGCTAATTGAGCTTGCAGGTAATTGGCAATACGATTAATTTTAGGAGGACTAGAGAAAAACATTTTTTAACCTGTTAGACAATTAAAAGAACAAAATTGTAATCGTTAGTCTTCTTATTAGCAATCATTTGATTTAATACAAAATGATTCACCTTTAGGAATTAGAATTATCGAGCTTTTCTTAACTCCTCATAACTTGTATCATCCTCCCATTGCGACTGACGATAATAAAAAGAGGTAACAAGAATGACAACCTTAAGACAGCAAATTTCCCAGATGCTGATTATGGGGTTTTCAGGCACGATGATTGATGAATCTAGTTCCATCAAAAATTGGTTAAATAAAAATAACTTAGGTGGTGTCTTGTTATTTGATTATGATTTAATACATCAGCGTCAAGGTAAAAATCTAATTAATCGTCAGCAAATCCAGCATTTAACAAAGCAATTACACCAAGCCAACGCTTCATCAAGTAACCTGCCTCTTTTTATTGCTATTGATTATGAAGGGGGAGCGGTTGATCGTCTAAAGCATATTGATGGCTGTATGAAAACTGTAAGTCCTGCAGAGTTAGCTGGTTTTTCGCAAACTGATTTACAGAATGAAATTCACGAAATGGCAAAAACCATCAAATTGCTTGGTTTTAATCTTAATTTTGCTCCCGTTGTTGATCTTGAGTTAAACAAGGAACAAGGAATTATTGGTAAACTCAAACGTAGTTTTTCGGCTCATCCTGAACGGGTCATTGAGGTGACCAGGCAATTTGTAGAAATATTTGCAGAGTATAAAATTACTTGTTGCTACAAGCATTTTCCTGGCCATGGTAGTGCCTGTGGTGATACACATGAAGGATTTGTTGATGTCACTGGAACTTTTCATCCAAGCGAACTTGAGCCTTATCGGGTGCTACTAAAAGAGAATGATGTGCCTGCTATGATTATGACAGCTCATGTAATAAACCGTAAATTAGATCCAAGTGGACTGCCAGCGACCCTTTCAAAGACAATATTGACGGTATTATTAAGACAGGAATTAGGTTTTGATGGTGTTATCATTAGCGATGATTTGCAGATGCATGCAATTTCCAAACATTATTCCTTAGAAGAGGCGTTGTATCTGACAATTAATGCTGGGGCTGATATGTTAATTTTTGGCAATCAATTAGGCCAAATAACTCCTGATGAAGTAATTGATAAAATAGAAGAATTAGTTAATACAAATAAGATTTCAAAAGAACGTATTGCTGAAGCTTATCAAAGAATAGTTCATTTAAAGAAAGGGTTAAAGTAAGGAGTTAATAAAAGACTTGACCTAAAAGCGGAATATGTTAAAATATGAACTCAATGTGTAAAAAATAACCTAAATGGTGATCATGAACGATACACTTTTACCTTCCTATATCTTTATTGTTTCCGCAACCTCCTTCTCATTTTGTTGTTGCTGCTGCTGTTGTTGCTAACCTCTGCTGTTTCCTAAAGCCCCATTTAATTTTTATAGAAGGTATTTTCTCATGTGCACACAACAATCACCCCAGAAAAAACGATGGTTAAGTACTCCTTTTTTATATGCGATTATGATTTTTCTTGGGATATTAAGTGGTTATTCAGATATTCCTTTGCTAAAAACTTTTGGTTTATTCATTGCTGACGTCTTCATTAAAATTTTCAAATGCATCAGTCTTCCCATTATTGCACTATCAATTATTGTGACTTTATCAAATTACCGTGCGGATGGAATAATGCGCAAGATTTGGCGTCGTGCAATGAGTTATACACTTGGAACGACGTTAGTTGCTGCTGCCACCAGCTGTGTTTTATATCTTCTTATTCATCCAGGTATGGTTGGTGTTGTTAAACAAAGTGCTGCTGCACCCATGGAAACAAATCAATTGGGTTATTTCCAGCATATCGCCAATCTTATTCCTTCCTCCATTTTGGCACCGTTTCTTGAACATCAAGTGATGGGAGTCTTGTTAATTGGGATTGTAGTTGGTGTGGCTATTCGTTTCATTCCTGAGCCTGATGCCAGACAAACTATTACGCAATTTTTTAAAGGTGCGCATGGTTTATTTATGGTAATCACTAATTGGATCATTGCTGTGATTCCTTTAGGCTTGTACGGATTTATCACTACGACAGTAATGCAGTTGCGTGAAGGCATGGCCATTAAAGGAATTGGTGAATATTTACTTATCATTGTGCTTGCCAATTTAATTCAGGGCTTTGTGATTTTACCACTCTGGTTGAAGTCACAAGGTATCAAACCTTTTGCGGCATTTAGAGGCATGCTCCCAGCGCTTTCAGTTGCTTTTTTCTCTAAATCCTCAGTAGGTACCTTACCAGTGACAATGGAAACAGCAGAGAAAAATTTAAATGTTAAGCCTGAAATAAGTCGTTTTGTTTTACCGCTCTGCACCAGTCTCAATATGAATGGCTGTGCAGCTTTTATTTTTGCAACCGTCATTTATCTCATGCAAAATCATGGTATCGAAATTTCATTAGGAATGATGGCATTATGGGTTGTAATTGCGACGATTGCTGCAATTGGTAATGCAGGCGTGCCTATGGGTTGTTTTTTCCTTAGTGCAAGTTTACTTGCAAGTATGAATGTGCCTATTACCTTGTTAGGAATCATCTTACCTTTCTATAGCCTCATTGATATGCTCGAGACAGCATTAAATGTATGGTCTGACTCTTGCGTAGCGAAAGTTGTGAATGACAAAGCAAGCGCAGATGGGAAGTTGGCTCCAAATCTTGAATTGACTCCTATTGGATAGGCTTTGGCAGAAATGATTGGGCCGTTGAAGCTCTTTTTTTCTGAACAATTTATCGATTTGTAGGGCGGCATAGACCTTGTGGGGGTGCCGCGGACGAGCCGAGTCACGTAGGTGGACGGTGACATGTCAACAGGCCCAGACCCTGGGAATAAGCTTACATTAACGGTTAAAAAATAAAACTTTACCGCTCGCTATATCATATAAACCACCAATAATTTTAATTTTTTTTTCTGATATAAGTTTTTTTAAAATATTACTTTCGGCAAGGACATAATTAATACTGTTTATTATATTTAATTTTGAAACCGCATTAACAAACTCGGTATTATCACTACATCGTTGACTGGTTATGGATTTTTCACTGTCTATTGCGGGTTTGATTTTTCTTAACAGTCCTGTTAAATGCTCCATCTCTACACCATCGCAGGCCCCTTTTATCGCTCCGCAATTAGTATGCCCTAGAACTACAATCAGTTTTGAACCAGCAACTTTGCATGCAAATTCCATGCTTCCCAAGATGTCATCGTTGATAATATTTCCAGCGATTCTAATACTGAAAATATCACCGAGGCCTTGATCAAAAATTAATTCCGCCGGTGTTCTCGAATCAATACAACTTAGAATTGTTGCAAAAGGGTATTGGCCAGTTGCAGTTTCATTAACCTGCTGTAAAAGATTTCTATTAAAGCTTAAATTTTGAATAAAGCGTTTGTTACCGTTTTCTAAAAGCTCAATAGCCTGGTCCGGTGTTATCTGTTGTTGTAGTTCTTTTGTAATAGTTTTCATAAATTAGTCTATTTTTTCATCGAAAGTTATAGTATTTACCTTTAATAAAGAAATGTATCCACTTTAATATCTAGAGCGTTGTTTGGATTTTATCTTTTATTCTTTTTAGAGAAGGTGTTTTATGATCATAATTTTTTATGCAATTACTCCCATGATTCGAATAGATTTCCATCACATTATTTTCTATTCCTCGACAAATGTCTCCTAAAGGTAAATGACTAAGCCTTTCTGGAGAAAATGGATTTTGTAGTTCAATACCAATTTGATCTAATGAAAACAAAGCATAGGCCACAAGTGCCGTAACTAAAGGGTTTATATAAATTGAATAATCTACAAGAGCGATAGGAAGTATCAATAAAAACAATAGAATAAAACGTCGAGACTTAATTGCCATCACGAAAGGCATGGGGGTTTTTAATATCCGTTCACATGCTCCTTGACAATCAATTACAATTTCACGACATTCTTCTGCCTTAAGAAATGAAAACTCGTTAATTTTATTTTCTTTTAATAAAAGGGAAAGTAAACCCGCAATCTTACTGGATATATAATTCGGTTTATGTGTAATTTGTGGTAACGTTAAAAAGGTTGCTTGATCGACCAGATGCTCCACCTCTTTAATTGATTCATTCAAACGTAAGTGATTTTTTATTAAGAAAGGAAGGGCTGCGATATATCCCATAAGATGCTGTATAGATTCCTTTTCTGTAGATGACACATAATTAGCAATTATTATTGCTAAATTTCGACTACTATTTACAATACTACCCCAAAGTTTCCTTGCTTCCCACCAGCGATCATAACCAGCATTAATGCGAAAAACCAAAATTAATCCCATAACAAGTCCTGCGTACTCAAAAGGACTTATAGGAATTGCAAACCAAGGAATAAGCAATTTTAAAATCGATATTAAGCATGCGTAGATAGTTGCAACTAATACTTGCTTTAACACTTTTGGCGTTACAGAGCCATGGATAGCAAGAGCGGAGACGAGAAAATCAGGATATTCGTATTGATTTACTATTTTTTTATTATCTTTCATTTCATCCACAACAAATTTAATTGGATAGCAATCATAAATTAAATTACTCTTCAACAGGGCTTTATTGGGAGAATGGATACCTCAATAAATAATTCCTTGTTTATACTTAGCACATATTTTGGCATCATCCGCAATTTTAGTAAACTCAAACAACGTTTAACTGCCTTTATACTTCGGGTGCTGTCTTTATTTTATTTGCTACTTTCAAAATAACGCTCTCCTCAAAGAGCTATGTCATTTTCAAATAAGACTTCAGCAAAATATTCTCGATAAGAGTTCTTGTCTCCTTACAAGCAGGAAAACACTCATTAGTATGCATAAGATCTAAACGGGCGGCGTTTGTTGAGGGTTCAATAAACATTCGTGCATGCGTGTAAAATTTATGAAGAAGAGATCTTACAGAAAACTGAATGAGGAGTTCAACGAAGAGCGACGCATAGAATTTACCAGGTAATTTAATCCTTTTGGAATATCTGGCAAAAAACAGGCGGAGAGCTTTGGGATGTTTACAATGGTAATGATATACTTTTAACTATCTGGGCTAAGGATTTGCACATGTTTAAAAAATTGTGGCAAGGCGATATGCCATTATGGATAACTTTTTGGATATTTGGCGTATTAATGATCAGCTTAGGAAGGTTGTTAATTGGTTATGCCAATGATGAGGAATTTATTAGTAAATATGGGATTATTCCACTCTATCTGCTAATAGTACTTTGGCTCGGTTATGCTACGTTCATATTGGTTTCTATTTGGAGAAGTGCGAGTAAATATACAGGGGCAGAGCTTCTGGCAGCGCTATCCCAACTTGCGGTTTTTTTTGGAGCCGTAGCAATTCTTCTTTCTTTGGATATAGGATTATTTAATAAATTTTTTAAAGAAAATAAAGATATTAATCAGATACTAGTTCAACAGGCTGAAATTCTTAATCAATCTTTACCTACACAAATTAACAAGCACATGGAGTTATACAAAGTTGTACCAGGTGATCATTCTCTATCTTATTACTACCGTCTGGTGAATTTTAGTAAAGGAGAACTTAATTTCCTGCATACAAATTATAATGAAGCAGTGCAGCAATTGGTTGGTGCAGTTAAACCGTCAGCTTGTAACAATGAAAGTGTTAAGTGGATTTTAAAAAATAATATTGATTTTTTTTATTATTATGAATTAGACGGCGAGGGCTTTTATAAACTCCATTTAAATAAAGATGAATGCGGCATAAAAGATTAAGTAACGTTCATGCCTGCGTCATCAGAAGGGTTCCCTGAATATGACATAAGTATTTGACCTAAAAGATAATGCCCCCTTTAGGAGATCCTTCGTCGTAACGCCTCAGGTCATCCTGAGGCGTGAAAGGTTATAAATTAATATCCTCAAACATTGTTGGATGCCTCAGACAGGCTAAGGCATAGTCGATAGAAGCAATCCAACTACTTCAGCAAAATTTCTTCACAAATAGCTTGATAAATTAAAGCGAGTCTATCCAGATCATCCAAAGAAACGCATTCATTAACTTGATGAATAGTTGCATTAACCGGTCCTAACTCAATGACTTCAACTCCATAGGGAGCAATAAAACGACCATCGGAGGTACCTCCGCTCGTAGATAATTCCGGTGTTCTATCAGTAAATTTTTGAATTGCTTTGATGCAACTAGTAATTAATTGACCATGGGCGGTTAAAAAGGGTTCACCATTTAATTGCCATTGAATGATAGATTGTAATCCATAGCGTTTGAAACAGTCTTCCACTGCATTTTTTAATGACTCTGCTGTTTGCTCTGTTGAAAAGCGAAAATTAAAATGCAAAGTCAGTTCACCAGGAATAATATTGGAAGCCTGCCCACCAGCTTTGATGTGAGTAATTTGTAAGGAAGTAGGGGGGAAATGTTGATTCCCTTCATCCCATTTTATACTTGTTAGTTCGGCTAGTACCGGGCTAATCCTATGGATGGGGTTTTCTGCTAAATGTGGGTAAGCTACATGACCTTGTTTTCCATGTATTAAAACTTTTCCCGTTAATGAGCCACGACGCCCAATTTTAATAACATCACCCAGGTATTGTGTACTTGAAGGTTCGCCAACTATGCAAAAATCAAGTTTAATACCCTGTTTATTAAGCTCTGCCATGACATGAGGAGTGCCAAGGGCAAAATCATCTCCTTCTTCAGCACTGGTAATTAAAAATCCAAGACTCCCTGAAAAATTAGGATTGGTTTGTACAAAACGTTCCGCCATAATCATCATTGCCGCCAGACTACCCTTCATGTCGGCTGTACCACGACCATAAAGCATGCCATCTAGCTCTTGTAAGATAAAAGGATCCGTATTCCATTTTTTTTCTTCGCCAACTGGTACAACATCAGTATGACCTGCAAAGATTATCAAGGGAGAGGTGCTACCCAAACGCGCAAAAAAATTAGCTACTGGGGAACTATTAAACCGTTGACATTGAAAACCTAATTGCTCAAGAAATTGAATCATATAGTCCTGGCAACCAGCATCAAGAGGAGTGACTGATGGGAAGCCAACAAGGGTGGCAAGCAAGGATTTTAATGTATTCATCTTACTTAATATCTCTTAGCAATTCATTAATGCTAACCTTGGCACGAGTTTTTTCATCAACCTGTTTAACGATAACAGCACAATAAAGACTATAACGACCATCTTCGCTAGGTAAATTGCCTGGAACAACAACTGAGCCAGCAGGAATGCGACCATAACTAATGGTTCCAGTGAGGCGATTATAAATTTTTGTACTTTGGCCTAAAAATACTCCCATAGAGAGCACAGAATCACGCTCAACGATGACACCTTCAACGACTTCTGAACGGGCGCCAATAAAGCAATTGTCTTCAATGATAGTGGGGTTCGCTTGAAGTGGCTCTAAAACACCACCAATCCCCGCGCCCCCTGACAGGTGAACATTTTTACCAATCTGAGCACAGGAGCCAACGGTAGCCCAGGTGTCAACCATGACCCCTTCATCAATATAAGCGCCAATATTGACATAGGACGGCATGAGTACTGTATTTTTGCCGACAAAAGCTCCACGTCTTACCATGGCATGAGGAACAACGCGTGCGCCAATTTGCTCAAAATCATTGCTGTTACAGGTTGCAAATTTAAGAGGGACTTTATCGTAGAAATTACAAAAGCCAGCATCGATAACCTGATTAGAGTTTAATTTGAAAGAGAGCAATACTGCCTTTTTAATCCATTGATGAACTACCCATTGACCATTGATTTTTTCAGCAACACGAAAATGACCTTGATCTAAACCATCAATCACTTCATTAACTGCACTGACGATCTCTTTGGATGCTGTTTCGGGCGATAATTCTTGGCGTTGGTCAAACCCAAGTTCAATGGTGGTTTGTAATGAGTTCATAAATTTCATCGGTTAATAAACTGGCAAGTTAGTATACCTAATCAAAGAGTTTATAGAAATGCCGGAAGGGTAACTGTTCAAAAGCCAGTTACCCGTTAAAGTTCTACGGAGTAAAATTTCGTACACATCTGACGTAACGAAAACCATCCTTATTGCCAGGGCCTTGAAAACTACTGAAGAAATTTTGAGTCCAAACGAAATCAGACGGTATACCACTGTAGTCTTGCGTGGAACTCCAATAGTTAGAGACAGCGGGAAAACCACCGATAGCAACACGATTCACATACAGGCAGTTGAGTTGTCCTGACGCTGAGATATTGTTGCCTGCTGGCAAAAACCAATCGTTATAGCAAGTATTATTTGGCAGACAAGGCGAATTACCTTGCGAATCAATTGCATAGTCACTACAAAGGCCTGCAGCATAGTTGGCCAAGGGAATACCTTGATTACCTGTTAATTCATTAACAATGTCCGTAGTATTTGTTGCGCCGTTGGTAGTACTGCCTGCCCCAGGGACTAAAATACCCATACCCCCCCATTGAATACCACTACTAATATTTGTAGTAGCTGCGATCAAATTGTTGAAACCTCCATTTAAGCAAGCAATAATACCGCCATTTGAAGACAGGCCCACAGCTGTTGTCACATAAGTAAAGCCATTTGCAAGTGTCGCTCCCCCTGCGGGTGTATCAATGACCACATCGACAACACCTATCGTATGAGCAGGCGTAACCGCCGTCACTGTAGTTGAATTGACTACATTAACACTGGTAGCAGAGACACCTCCAAATCTCACAGCCGTAGCTCCTGTTAATGCAGTTCCAGTTAAAGTGACTCCAACGCCGCCGGCAGCTACACCAGAAGTGGGACTAACAGCAGTTAATGTGCTTCCTGACTGTATTGCAATCGCTGCCACTAGCGCATTTGTATTCGTGCCTTGAATAGTAAAATTCGTTTGTGGTACCGCTGTACTGCCAGGTGTATAGGTCAAAATACAACTACCTCCCGGCGAGATACTCGCACAGTTATTTCCTGTTTCAGTCACATTTCCATCAAGCGCTGTACCATTAAAATTAGAAGTAACATTTGTAGCCGTCATTTCGGTGGAGGTGTTAGTAATGATTAACTGACCAGTGGCCCCATTTACTGCTAATGTCAACGGTGAACCCGCGACGCTGATTACGGCGCTTCCTGACTGTATTGTAATCGCCGCCACTAGCGCATTTGTATTTGAGCCTTGAATTATGAAATTTGTTTGTGGCACCACCGTATTGCCGGGTGTATAGGTTAAGGTGCAGTTACCTCCTGGCGGTACATAAGCACAAGTATTACCTGTTTCAGTCACATTACCATTGAGGGCGGTGCCTGAAAAATTAGAAGTAATATTGGTCGCGGCTAATTCACTGGAGAGGTTACGAATGATTAACTGACGATTTCCTCCGTTTGTTGATAATGTTAGTGGGGAGCCAGTGACGCTTATTGTCGCATTTGTTGTCGGTGGTGCCTGAGTTATGTGTAAAATATCCGGTACACTGGGTCGATAACAAATTCGGGATCCTTGCTGACAAACATATGGCCCATCATTAATCGGATAATTTAATTGACTACCATTTATTTGCAAAGAGAGGATACAGGAACTATGACCCTGCAAAACAAATGAGTTGCCGCAAATCTCAAGACCTGTTGTTATTTGTGTAATTCCAGAAATCTTTTGCATTACTAAAGTGTGTGGTCTGTCTGATTGATTAGTCACCCGGTATTGCACCAAAGCTGTACTATTGGCAGGCACTGTCAGCGTGGTTTTGGTATTAGGTAACGGCTGAAAAGTCCATAATGGACTACCTGCCTTTGCTACTGACATCATAAATAAAAATAGGCTGAAAGCCCCAAATCCTACCCAATCCTTTAATGACATAATAATCCCTGATGTATCTAAAAATATTGTTAATCGGCAAGTTTGCCACAACGCAAAAAAAACAAATGCAGCTTATCAAAAGCTTCGCGAACAATAAATAAAGTAGATTTACTCTACACACGTTACGTGTTGCAATCGCATGGGTAAATTTACCCACACGATAAGTATCTTTGGGGTCTATTGCAGGCTCTTATGCAAAGGTATTTGCTGACATAAATCTGCAACTTCCTGGTAAAACAGGGTTTGATTATCAGAAATTTGAGAAGGGGCATTAAAGAACTCAGCCAAATCACCTACTAATTCTATTTGCGTTATTCTATTAGAGAGAAGAGCAGGTAGAGTATGAGACATGGTTTGGGAGGATTCGTGCTCTATATAGCTAGTGATTATTCTTACTGCTGAATAGACTATTGTAAGCATATCCTCTTCAAACCTATCTAGCCTGTCTGGCAGAGTATAAAAGTTTAATTCACCTTCATCAAAGTGAAAATTTGAAGCAAATAATTTGACAAATTTATTCATTATTTGCAATTTCTCTATAATTTCTGCTGAAAGTTGTCCATGAAAGCTGTGTAGAGAGTAATGACTAGCCAACGCTGGGGCGATTAAGGCAATAATTTTTAACATTTCTGTTGAGGATTGATAATGTCGAACATCATTCAACAAGAGTTTAATGGCAGGTGTAAAAACCTTGCATTGATAAATACTGCTAAGTATAAAGTTTGCGTCATAGTAAAAATGGTAGTGCTCCATTATATAATATCCAATAGACGTGCCTACATCTGGCCATTTAAGTGAATATTTTAATACATTCAATAAAAAGTCATTTTTGTTGGACTGCAGCGAGCATTGTGGATTGGGGGTGCACCATACGTTAAATCCTTGGCAGAATTCCAAAATGAATAGGGTTCCTTTTAAAAAACCTGTTTCGGCAAAGAAGCAAGCTAATTGCTCAATGGCTTCGAGTGATTTATTTTTTTGAATATAGGCCAAAGCCATCAGTGCAAAATAACAATCCTCATTGGGTGTTAAAGCAGTCAATAATTGATATTTTTCTTTGGTAAGATTGAAGAATAAAGAAAGAAAGTCTTTCCGCTGGTATCCTGAAAATGTCGGTTTTTTAAATACGAATAAGTCAGTTTCTTTACAATAATTGATAATATTATTAGTAAATTTTTCGAGATCGTTGAAAGAATGGTGTCGAGAAATTTTCGCTACTTCTACACAGATATGATTAAATAAAAGTTGATACTGGTTTTCACGCGGAAATTTAAAGTCTTCAATTAATTTTTGGACCATTACTTTACCGATTAAACAATATGCCATGAGTTGATAACTTTTCTCAGAAGGCAATTTACTTAATGTATTGGCACAAGCATTAAATAGTTTACTCACTCTTGCGTAAGTTGGTTTAAAAAATTGGTGATAATTTAGATTATGTTGATGATGAACATAGCCTAATATTTGTAGCCAAACCTCTGTAGGTAATCCTGTAATCCAGTCATTTGTGTCACGAAAAGGTTCATTTGCAATCTTGGTTTTTTTATAAGTGTCAGTGCTTGGGGATTCTGATTTTTCATTCATATAGTCATTTCTAAAAATAGTTGTTCTTTATCAATAAAAAATGATTTGTATTTTACATTTTGTTTAAAGTAAACCCATGGGTAAATTTACCCAGAATGTCACATTATTGATTTTCCTTAGTAGGAGACAAGAGATTTAAATTCCTTTAGTTTCCAGGCAGAAATATAGCGAGTATACTTGTCGGTTATTTAGGAGCATGGGATCAATTATGCGTTTATTAATCACGGGTGCAGCTGGATTTATTGGTTTTCATTTGGCAAAACTTCGCTTGGAGCGTGGAGATTCCGTGATTGCTATAGATAATCTGAATGAGTACTATGACGTTCGTCTAAAGCAAGCGCGTTTGGAATTATTACAAAATTACCCAAATTTTCAATTTTATCAAGCGGATATTGGGGATCCTGTCGCTGTTAATGAAATTTTTACTCGTCACAAACCTGAGCGAGTTGTTAATTTGGCAGCGCAAGCGGGCGTTCGCTATTCATTGAGTCATCCTGAAGTTTATGTCCAATCTAATGTAGTGGGCTTTAGTACAATTATTGAAGCTTGCCATCGTCATCAAGTCGAACATCTGGTTTATGCATCTACAAGTTCAGTTTATGGGGCAAATGGTGTGCAGCCTAATAAAGAAACAGATGCTGTAAGTCATCCATTAACTATTTATGCTGCTACTAAAAAGGCCAATGAACTTATTGCCCATTCCTATTCTCATTTATATCAATTACCAACGACGGGGTTACGCTTTTTTACAGTATATGGGCCTTGGGGGAGACCCGATATGGCCTTTTTCTCATTTACCCGAGACATTTTAGCGGGCAAAGCAATTAAAGTTTACAATCATGGGCATATGCAGCGTGATTTTACCTACATTGACGATATTGTTGCTGGAGTTTCTTTGGCGATTGATAATATAGCGGCACCCGATGAATCCTGGTCATCGAATGAGCCGAATCCGGCGAGTAGCTATGCACCTTATAGAATTTATAATATTGGTTGTGGTAATCCGGTGAATTTATTGGATTACATTGCAGCCATTGAAGAAACTACAGGTAAAAAAGCTTTAAAAGAATTCTTGCCCATGCAAGCTGGCGATGTTGTATCCACGCATGCTGATACGAATCGCTTACAAGAAGAATTAGGCTATCGTCCAAAAATTGATTTTCGCGAAGGAGTTTCTCGATTTGTTAAATGGTATTTGGATTTTTATCATTAATTACCTTTATTACCATGGCCCTGGCATCCAGGAGCCATGTAAGCCATGGGGCACGCGGTGTGGTAATTTAATTTTAGCTACAGGCTCGTCTACAAAAGTTTGGGCATTAAGAAAGATAAAGTCACTTTTTCCTTCGCGTTTATCATAAACGAATAGTGCGATGAGCCCATCGTCTTCAGTTTTTCTAGAGGAATTGGGTACAAACACTGCTTCGCCAACTTCGGCATTTTCACCAAAATCATGCACGATGGGTATTTGTTTTTCTAAATCGTATTTTATTAAGGCGTTAAATTGCTCTCCCGCTGTTCTTGTAGGAATGTAAATGTAGCGATTAGGCTTTGATATTCTCTCTTCGTTAATACGCGGAAATTCCACAGGATAATCATCGAGTTGTGTGTGGATGGCCATTTTAGTCTGTAAATCTATAACTGTTCTGTATAACACAGGCGGTTTGGCGGATGCTGTCGTATCCTTTTGTAGCGCTAGTTTTGCATGTCGGACATAATCAATGATGAGGTGATTATTCTGTTCAAATCCATTCGCAAAATGATAGACAAAAAATGTCTCTGCTTCGATGCTAAACATTTCATTGGTTTGGCGATTTACAACGATAATCTTTACTCCCAACTCTGGTTGCCAACTAAGCAAGTTACCCCCTGTTGCTAATTTGCTTAAGTCAAAAACCGCCGGACAATCAAAAAAGACAATGTAATTTTTTGTGAGTATAAAATCATGCATCATTGAGGGTGTCGATTTCTCAATAGGAATATTATGGGTAAGATTTCCTTCTTTGTTTAAAACATAGTATTGCAAGTAAGGAGATTGCAGGTTGTAGGTAAAGGCATAAAGTTCGCCTGTTTCAGGGTCTAATCGAGTATGAGCATTGACGTTAAATGGCCGAGTTCCACCTGGTGGGCACCATTCTCCAATCGTTTTGAGTTGTGAGGAAACGTCGTAGGCTGGGCCTGATTCGTACAGGGCAAGGTATTGTTCTGCATGACGAATAATATGGATAAAAGCGCCATCTTTAACTGGACCCCGATCGCCATCCTTACCAATGAGCCTTGGATCGACTGGTATTGGTCTGGCGATACCTCCATACAGCGGGCGCCCTGCTTTTTTTTCTGCAATTAATCCTTTGGTTTCAACAAATCGATTACGATAATTTGCCTTGCCTTCATTAATATAAACGGCGTGTAACATGCCATCTCCATCCAGGGGAAACGTATAGGAAAGAGGCTCAAAAAGAGGATTTGGTCCATTGCGCATATAAATTCCTGATAGCTCTTTAGGTAATTCACCCTCTATTGGCAGATCAGTAACGAATAATTCATCTTGAATGGGTGCAAAATTACCTTGCAAGTAAGGATTTTTGCGAACATCATCTTTTTTCTTACTAAATTTTTTAAAGAGAAAACCTTGATACCAGTCGGGAAACCAGTTGGTAAACCAGATAGCTATAACAAATAGTGAAACTAAAATGAAATCAGCAACCCAGTCAGAAGCAACCCCGGAAGACTGTAATAAACCGTCTATTGCCATCAAAGACAGTGCTAATGCCCACACTAGGGAAATAGCATAATTAATATATTTAAATGTGGGGGTTATCCAGAAAATTTCATCTACACCTTCTTTTGCATACTGCATGCTAAATGGTTTTTTAATGATAATTGAAACCCACATAATCAGTGCAAGAACCACATTAGATAATAAAAATGCAATTTGATTAAACCAATTTCCCACAGGCAGTAGGTACATCACCGAAAGAAAAGCAAAATAGAGTAGAGTACCCCAATCAAGAATGAATTTTTTACGCAAATTTTTAAAGTTAAAAATTATTGTGGCGGCCAGTGCAGCAAGGACGGCTACTTCATCGGCTAAATATTGAGATCCTGCCAAGACAAAATAAACTATCCAGGGAATAAAACCTTGAAATGAAGAGGAGGTCATTTTTTTCTTTCTCTCGATTAGAGCCCGATTAATAGGAAGTTCAACATAACATCTATAGTTTGATAATCAATATTCTGCAATAAACTTAGACTGTGATAAATAGTTAATCGGATTAAATAAGCGTGGTAAAATCGTTTTTTTGATAATTTGTCTGAGGAAATTATGAGCGTTGTAAACACTTTTTGTTGGATAGATATCCCTGTTATTGATTTGAATCGAGCTATTGATTTTTATAGTGCGCTGCTAGGGAAATCTGTGCAAAAAATCTCTGAACATGGATTTGAGTTTGGATTACTACCTCACACCGAAGATAATGTTTCAGGTTGTCTTTCTGTTATGGAGGATAGAAAGCCTTCACAGAACGGTCCTTTAGTTTACCTTAATGTTGATGGTCGTATTGATGATGCTATTAAAGCAGCAAAAGAGCAGGGGGCGGAGATTTTAAAAAATAAGGAACAAATCGGTCCTTATGGGTACAGAGCTATAATTCTGGACACAGAGGGTAACGCCGTAGCATTACATTCGTCCAAAGCCTAATGGTTGAATTTTAATCTTAGATACGTGGGACAAACCGCGGTACGTTATTTCTCGTCATCCCCAGCAAAGCGAGGGATCGCCTGCAATGTGGATTGTATACGTTATAACACCCCTGTCCTTTGCCATTGAGCGAACAAAGGTAAATGCTTAATAAAATTGATTAGGAATAAAAGGATTTATAGCATCGTTACTTTAAAGATTGTGCCGCTGTTGGAGATTCCTCGCTTTGCTCGGAATGACGTAGGGGAAACATCGATGCCACTGCCGGTGAATCCATCGGTATGTCTGGATGACGTGGGATGTAGCCTGGTTGGTGCATTTGCGACAACCAGGTGTTCTTCAAGCTTTTAAGCTAGCAATTAAATTGTCTTTTTCCTGCCAACTATTATTAAGCCAGTCTCTGAACTCAGCCTGCGCATCATCATTTTCTACGAGAGAAGAGTTTAAAAATTGACTCGGAATAGGGAGTTGTCTGATACGCACTTTAACGGCATTAACTCGACGACACAAAAAATCCCAAAGAGAGTGTTTTTTGTTAGAATAAATAATAGTTACATCCAGTAGACTAGTGAATTGTTGTCCCATGGTACTAATGACAAAACTAATCCCCCCAGCTTTGGGTTTTAACAAAAACTGGTAGGGTGATTTTTGATGTTGATTTTTTTGAGTGCTAAAACGTGTTCCTTCAACAAAATTCATAACTGCTGCTGGCGTGTGTTTAAAAAGCTCAATTGCTTTACGGGTTGCCAACAGATCCTTGCCCTTTTTGTGAGGTTTTTTAGCAAGATATTCTCGAGAATAGCGTTTCATGAAGGGACACCCCATGGCCCACCATGCAAATCCTAACAAAGGTACCCATTTTAGCTGATCTTTAATGAAAAATTTTAATACTGGTATTTTACGATTAAAAAGTCGTTGTAAGACGACAATATCAAGCCAGCTTTGATGATTAGCAATGATAAGATACCAGTTCTTACGACTAAGATTTTCAAGACCTACTATATCCCAGTGTATTTTATGAGTGCGGTTGATGTAGGCATTGTTTATGCCACTCCAGAAACTGGCTATTATATCTACAATTTTTGTGCAAAAGAGCTTCCAGCGTCGGTTTGGAAAAAGTTTTAATATTCCCATAAAAAGAACCGGAATAAAACTTAACGTTGTTGTCAGAGTCAGAATGAGTATGGCTATAATGCCATGAAGTTGACCCCCCGATGGTGTTGTATTTTTCAATATTTTCTCCATTTACAAATCAAGAGCGGGATTAGGATACTCACTGTAGTGAAAACTTAGCCAGATGACTCCTCCGGCTAAGTGTATTGGATAAGTCATATTAGGCATTTCGACTATTTCTTAGCTGAGGGCATAAGTTAAATCAGCAATTAAATCATCAATGTGTTCAATTCCGACGGAAAGTCGGATAAATCCATCCTCAATTCCCAGGTTTCTACGTGTTTCTGGTGGAACAGATGCGTGAGTCATTATAGCAGGATGTTCAATTAGACTCTCAACACCGCCTAAACTTTCTGCAAGTGTAAATAACTCACAGCGTGCTAAAAAGCGGGTTGCAGTGTTTAAATCACCATGAATAACCATAGATATCATGCCACCAAAGTCATGCATTTGCTCTTTTGCTATCGCATGTTGGGGATGACTGTCTAAACCAGGGTAAATTACTTTTGCAATTTTAGAATGTTTTTCCAGCCATTGTGCTAAATTTCTTGCATTTTCACAATGGCGTTGCATTCTTAACGAAAGAGTTTTTAAACTTCTTAATACCAGAAAACTATCAAAAGGACCGGCTATTCCGCCACATGAATTCTGCAGAAAAGCCATTTTTTCATCAAGTTCGGGGTTATCTCCGACTATTACAACACCACCTACTACATCAGAATGGCCATTTAAATATTTAGTGGCAGAATGTAAAACCAGATCAAAGCCAAGTTCGAGAGGACGTTGAATCCAAGGGGTGGCGAATGTGTTATCCGCGACACTAATTAACTTGTGACGTTTGGCTACATCTGCAATTTCGCGTAAATTAGCCAGCTTAAGCATGGGATTAGAGGGAGTTTCTACCCAAATCATTTTTGTTTCCGGACGAATGGCTTTTTCGATACTGCTAATATTTGTCATGTCGACAAAAGAAAAAGAGAGATTTGATGTGCGTGTTTTTACTTTGTCAAATAATCTAAACGTGCCTCCATAAAGATCATCCGTGGCAATGATATGATCGCCCGCATTAAGAAGATCTACGACTGTATTTATTGCTGCCATCCCAGAAGCAAAAGCAAATCCGCGTTGACCTGATTCAAGATTAGCAATACAGTCTTCATAAGCTTTTCTTGTTGGGTTGTGAGTTCGGGAATATTCATAACCCTGATGTACTCCTGGAGAAGTTTGCCGATAAGTTGAAGTTGTATAAATGGGAGTCATTACCGCACCTGTACTAGGATCAGGTTGTTGGCCTGCATGGATTGCACGTGTGTCGAAGTGAGTTTTGTCCATATAAATGTTCCCTTGTTTAAGATTGCTGCCCGGCAAAAAATTCAAGAGCAGTATATAATAACTTAAAGCGAATTTGATAATTTTAATAAAGGTTTGTGCAATTCTAGTGAGGGATTAATGCGTAGGCAAGAAATAAGTTATGAAAAAGTTGCCTCTGCCGCTGAAACTGTGAAACAGCAGGGGAAGGAACCCTCTCTTACCAACATCTGTGAAGAGTTGGGTATTCTCTCATTTACTCCTGAATTATCTTCATTGCTGGAGAAATGGTACCACAATCAGCCTGAATTTCAGCGTTCGATTAAAGTACCTCTTTCTGATAATATTAAAATCGAAACCAGTGAAATTCTTGAGAAAAATCTGGAACTTGAAAAATCACTTTCTTTACTCCGTGCTACTTTAGAATCAACTGCTGATGGCATCATGATGGTAAATGGAAAAGGGCAAGTAGTTGATTGGAATCAAAAATTTGTTGAAATGTGGCGTATTCCTTCCTATATGCTTGAATCTGGCACTGAAAGTATTGGATTTGAATATATTCTTGAGCAACTAAGTAATCCTGCTGCCGTTGTTGCTGACGTTCAATATCTCTATGAAAATCCTGAGTGGCAAGGGGAGTTACCTTTATTGCACTTTAAAGATGGAAGAATTTTCGAACGCTATACTCAACCTCAACGCGTGGGGTCTGAAATTGTCGGACGCGTTTATAGTTTTCGTGATATTACACAAAAACTTATGGCAGATGATGAGTTGCGGATTCGTGAGAGGGCGATTGAGGCAAGTACGCATGGAGTAGCGATAATAGATATCACGAAGGCAGAACAGCCTATTATTTATGTTAATAAATCGTTTGAGCGCATTACAGGATACAGTGAAAAACAAATCGTTGGTCAAAATATTTCGCAAATTATAGGTAGTAAAGTTGATCAAGTTAACCAAAAACGGATTGATTTAGCTATACGCGAACAGCGAGAAGAAACGGTTGAGCTTGAAAGTTATCGGCGTAATGGCGAGATGTACTGGTCTGAGCTTAGTGTGGCTCCGGTGAGTGATTCCTTCGGTAAAATTAGACATTTTATCGGCATTATTAATGACATAACACAACGCCGTGAAATGGAAAAACAATTGGTTAGGCAGGCTACCCATGACTCTCTTACAGAGTTGCCCAATCGGGTTTTATTAATGGACAGGGTGGAACAGGCTATTTTACAGGCAAAGAAAAAGAAATCCTTGCTTGCTTTTCTATTCCTTGATTTAGATCGCTTTAAAATGACCAATGATACTTTGGGTCATAGTATTGGTGATAAGTTATTGCAAGCTGTTTCTAATCGTTTACTGATAGCAACGAATGACTTTGATACAGTGGCTCGGCTGGGAGGAGATGAGTTTGTTATTCTTCTTCCTGATCTCAGTACTGAAGTGCAAGCGCAGCAAATGGCACAAGAAATTCTGCATCTTATTGAGAAACCATTTCAGATTGACCAACACAGTTTAAAAATAACGGGTAGTATCGGTATTAGTTATTATCCAAAAGATGGTCTTGATTATGAATCCTTAATGAAAAATGCTGATTTATCAATGTATCACGCCAAAGACAGTGGTCGAAATAGCTTTCGAGTCTTTGAACAAGAAATGAATAGACGTGTTATCAATCGCATGCAACTTGATAATGCTTTGCATGATGCAATGAAGCGGAATGAATTTTATTTGGTTTTTCAACCACTAATTGATTTAAAAAAGCACAAAATCCTTGGCTTCGAAGCTTTATTACGATGGAACAGTCATTTATTAGGCCAGGTTTCTCCTGTCGATTTTATTAGTATGGCTGAGGAAAATGGCTTAATCATTGATATCGGTAAGTGGGTATTAGAGGAAGCCTGTAATCAAACCGTGAAATGGCATAAAGAGGGGTTTGAAGATTTAACGATCGCTGTCAATATTTCTGGTCGTCAATTTCGTCAAAGTCAACTACCTAAGGTCATTAGTGAGGTCTTAAAAATGACTGGATTAGCAGCGAAATATCTTGAGCTTGAGTTAACTGAAAGTTTATTGGTAGATGATATTGAGCATGCTGTAGAAACGATGTATCAATTAAAGGACATGGGCGTGAAGCTTGTTATCGATGATTTTGGTACAGGGTATTCCAGCCTGTCTTATCTGAAACAATTTCCTGTCGACAAATTAAAAATCGATCGCTCTTTTATTTCTGAGTTGGTAAACAAAGAAAATGATGCAGCAATTGCCAGAGCTATTATTAATTTAGGACATAGCTTAAATTTGGAAGTATTGGCAGAAGGTGTAGAAACAGAGTTGCAAAAAGATTTTATTATTGAGCATGGTTGTGATTATGCACAAGGCTATTATTTTAAACCACCTAATACTCCCGAGGCTTTGAAAGATTTTTTAAAAAAATACCCGGATTTTTAGTTTAGAAAGATGAAACAATCGCTTGAAGAAATCATTAAAAGCCCTTTTGCAAAAGAGCGTTTTAGACTCGCACAAGAAGCCTTTGAACATACTATGTCAGTCATTAAGGGTTCCAGCAATCGTTTATCTGAAAGTGAAATCCAAACAAGTTTTGGTCAGAAAATTATAACTTCTCTTAATAAAATGCGTGAGGAAAAAATTGAGGAGCCTTTATATTCTCTTGAATGGATTCAACATGTTGCTTTTCTGGCAGAAGCTTATGGGGTGGGCAATTGTTGCGAAAAAGGTTGCGTGACATTTAATGTTTTGCATAGATTGCTTGATTTACTACCCTCTGGTAGAGGCATTAACATTGAATTATTTAATAACCCGATGATTGATCACTTTTTCGTTGTAATTGGTCGTGATTCATCTACGGATTCAGCCAATCCATGCACCTGGAATAAAGAAGCTATTATTTGCGATCCCTGGGTGGGAAAAACGCTCTTATTTTCTTGGTGAAGTTGATTTTGAGAATATGCAAGAAAACCCTTGGGCGGTCATAAATTATTTATTACCTTTTGAGGGCTCTGCAGGTCCTATTGTTTTACAGAAAGATATTCTTGCCAAGGCAAATGGCGTTAAAGATAGAATCATCTGTTCTCAAAACGCTATGGTTTTACGAGCAAGTTACCGCAATCGAGTTTTTACTTCTTATAATCATCATGTTCCCATGTGCTATGAAGCTTGGGATTATCCAAAAGAAAAACACTATATCAAACAAAAAAAGCTAGATGAAACCAAAGTCTCGGTATCAGAAAACAGTCTTTTTACTGGCGAAGTAAAGGAGCAAGAACCTCTAAATGTTTCTGCCAGCCCCCAAAAATCTTAAATTCTATGTGTGTTTAATGACAAGCAATAAACCCAAATAGCTTTATTATTTCTTATATTTAATCATTGGGCTACAGCCATCTAGGGAAAATACTATTTTTTTATAAATCACATTAATTTATGCTGAAATTTTTCAGCAGGTACGATTATTGCTGGGAATTTTATAGTGGTTATAAATTGATCGTGTTTTTTAGGAGTATTGACTATGTACTAGCTAATATCAGGTCGATGTAAGCTATTAGTTGATCACTTTGCCTCAAATAGTGATGGGATATATTTTATGGATAGCGAATCTTGGGGTAGATGGAGCGATGTAACTGGCTTCATTGACCTGAGATGGCAATGGAGAGAAAAATGAAGAGCATAACCATTATTGGCTCTGGTTTAGCTGGAACGTTATTGTCGCTCTATATGGCCAGAAGAGGTTATGAAGTTAATGTATTTGAATCAAGACCTGACATTAGAACAGAAAAATTAGATCGGGGACGTTCCATTAATCTTGCTTTGTCATGCCGTGGGATTACCGGATTGGCAAGTATTAGTCTAATGTCTGAAGTTGAAAAAATTATGGTGCCTATGTTTGCAAGAGCAATCCATGAATCGAATGGCGAGATAAAGTTTCAAGCTTTTGGCCGTCATAAAGATGAATATATTAATGCCATACATCGTAGTGAGTTGAATGCTTTACTACTGAATGTTGCAGAGCGTGAGCCACGAATTCATTTATATTTTGATATGAAGTTAGTAAACCTTGATATTGATAAAAAATTATTGCATTTTGAGCTTAAAAATCATGAGCAGCTTACAAGATCGTATGACGTATTGATTGGAGCCGATGGGGCAGGTTCTCGTGTGCGAGAGGAGTTGGTTAGAAGACAACTCATTGTTGCTTCAAGAAATTTTTTACCACATGGCTACAAAGAGTTGTCTATTTCAAAAAGCTATTCTTCTGATTTTGTCTCAGAGCATTTGCACCTATGGCCGAGAGATTCCTTCATGTTATTAGGAAATCCTAATCGAGATTACTCAATTACCGGGACTTTATTCCTCGCTCTTGAGGGTAAAAATAGCTTCGCAGAACTTGATAATAAAATTGCTATTAACGCTTTCTTTAAAAAAGAATTCCCCGATGCTTACAAGGCTATGCCCGATTTAATTGGTGAATTTTTAAATCACCCAACGGGAAACTTAAGTACGATTAAGTGTGCTCCCTGGTATTTTGCAGATCAATGTCTATTGATTGGTGATGCTGCTCACGGGATAGTGCCTTTTTTTGGTCAGGGGATGAATAGCGCTTTTGAGGATTGTCGCATTCTCAATGAGCTTTTAGATACTTATCAAGATAATTGGCAAGAGGTGATGCCCGCATTTTTTGCTTCTCGTAAACCTAATACGGATGCTGTATCTGCGATGTCAATGGATAATTATCATGAAATTCAAACAGATATACGTGATGAAAAGTTCAATTTAAAAAAACAAATAGAACAAGAATTAATGCACCGCTATCCAGAGATCTATGTATCAAAACATGTTTTGGTCATGTTTACCAATACGCCTTATGCAAAAGCTAAGGCATATGGAGAGCTACAAAAACAGTTATTAAATGAAATTTGTAAAAAAGTGAGGTCAATTGAAGAGATAGATTGGAACGAAGTAGATGATTTAATGCTTCAATATGACAAAAATTTGGCGAATTTAAACTCGAAAATAAAAACTCTTTTAACTTAAAGGAGTAATTTGGCCAAAATTTTGTCACCACCCCTGATTTCGGGGACAGTTTTTTGTCGCTTCCCGAGGTTTTGCCACGTCATAAAGAAAAAAAAACCGATTTTTTGAATAAAATTGCGTCAAATGGCAAAAAATTTTGGCATGGAGGGTGCAATACCTTACCTGAGTAACAATTTTATGCCGTGGAGGCAAATACTATGAAAACTATACAATCCTATATTGATTCCAAACAACAAGAATTTATGAATCATCCTTTTTTTGAAGTCTTGTCTCAATTAGATAGTTTAGAAGAAATTAGTTATTTTGTTCCTGAATTGACCTTTTGGGCAATGACATTCCAAGATATTTTACGTTTAAATGAAGAGAGAGTCAGTGATCCCTATTTGAAAAAAGTAGCTCGTCACCATCGTTTAGAAGATGCGGGTCATGAAAAATGGTTTTTGCATGATAAGAAATTTTTAGGCAAAGTCTCTCATGATGAATCATGTAATAAAGATGATGTAGCGTGGTTATACAGTAAAGAATCGCAGCTTACCCGTGATGCAGCCTATGCCATTATGTCTGAAATTTACAAAGCAGATGATGAAATAATAAATATCGCTTTATTACTCACATTAGAGTCTTCAGGCCATGTTTTCTTTGAAAAAGTAGTTAAACAAGTTAAGAAAACAGGTGCCGATAAAAATCTTAAATATTTCTCAAGTTCTCATCTTGAAGTTGAAATGGCACATGCCATTTTCGAAGAAGAAATGGAAAGAAAACTATTTGAGTGGCCAGTCCCTGTTAATGTTCGTCGGGAAGCACTCAAGATGATTGACAGATGTTATGAAGCATTTAACAAGATGTTTGATGGATTAATTCTTGCATGTAACAAACGACTACAGTTAGCTACTGAAAGGAATAAAAATGCAGCAAATGCATTGGAATATGTCTCAGATAAAGCAGTGTGAAAAAGAAACTGGTGAAGCGATGCTCAGCGATGAGCATACGCTTACCCTTTATTCACGTGATTTTGGTAAGATAACACAAACCTCTCCTGCTGCCGCTTGTCTCCCAAGCTCTTCTGAAAAACTTCAACTCCTTTTAAATTACGCCTACCAACATCATCTACCTCTCACCATTAGAGGTAATGGTTTAAGTCAATGCGGGCAATCTCTGCCAGTAGAAGGAGGAATGGCTGTTCATTTAGAAAAATTAAACCAGATTGGCTCTCTTGAGGAAGCATCTATCTGGGTCGATGCCAACACAAGTTGGTCTGCATTAATTAAGACCTCGCTGCAATGCTCTCAAATTCCTTATGTTATTCCTTATAACTGTAATTTATCCGTAGGTGGCGTTTTATCTGCGGGGGGAGTAGGAGCGTCTTCATTTAAATACGGTAACGTTATTTCTCACGTAAAAGCGCTTGAGGTTATCACTGCTGACGGTAGCCGGCAGATGGTCGAGGCCAAAACGGACCTCTTTAGAGCCTGTCTTTCGGGCCAAGGACGTGTTGCAATCATCGCCAAAGCATGCCTCAATTTGCGTCCTTGCTTAAAAAATGTGAGAACCTTTTTCCTGGTTTATCTTGACAAAGAGCAGTGGCTTAATGATATACAAACCCTAAAGGATAAAGCGGATTACCTTGAATCCTTTTGCTCTCCGTCCATTCAAGGTGCAAAAATCACATCAGGAAAACGTTTGCCATTTGCACAATGGCTATTTGCTCTGCACGTAGCCAAAGAATACGACAATACGCCTCCTCAATTAGGAGACCTTAGTCAGCAACTGCAACCGTGGAAAATCCTGCATACCCAAGATGAGGAAATTGACTCTTATTTACATCGTCATGATTCTCGTTTTGAAGGGATGAAACTTATGGGGCAGTGGGATCTTCTTCATCCCTGGTATGAATGTTTTATTCCTGGGCATTTATTAATGAATCTTGAGTCCATTTTGGAACAATTGCCCTTGTATTATGCGACTGTGCTGCAAATTGTTCCTATTGCCAGACAACCTCAGGTTGGCTTTTTTATGCTTCCAGATAGCGAACAGGTTTTTGCTGTGATGATTCTAACCCCAGGGGTTAATGAAAAGTTGCTTCCAGGTTGTCTGCACACCATTGAAATGCTGGATTCATTGTTCTTAACACAGGGTGGAAAACGCTATCTATCAGGCTACCTTGGTCAGAACTTACCACAAAACTATTGGCAAAATCATTTTGGTTCTTCTTATGAGGATTGGCTTAATCTTAAGAAAAAATATGATCCACGTTCTATTTTTAGATCGCAGCTATTTACGAGCTAAATTTTTTTCAGGTTAGCACATCATTTTTTGTTCAGAATTAGTGACTCTTGCAAAGCTGAATCATTGGTCACTAAATTTGTAGAGAAAGTAACCTTGTGTGGTTTCTTTTCCTCATGACCTAATTGTGTATGGGTGTTAGAACCAAAACTATAAAGTTCTCCTTTTTTACTAAGACATAGAACATGGTAAATTCCTGCAGTTACTGCTGTAATAACTTCACCTTCTGGAATAGGAACAAGTTTAGGGATCCCGAATCCGGCAGAGATCAAAGATTCTTGTGAATAATCTCTCCCAAAGGAGTATACTTTTCCTTGTTCGTCTACACAGACGGTATGTGTTAGGCAAGTGGTAATCATTGTAATTTTTTTATGACGTAATGAGTCAATGAGAGTCGGTTTTTTCGTAGAGCGAAGTCCTATAATTCCTAATGCACCTGATATATTAAGGCCAGTACTAAAAACTTCATTTTCATAGCTTAGAAATAAGGTATGGGAATAACCACAGGCTATAGAAATAATTTTTTTGTCCTTAAAGGCTGGAATGAGTTGGGGCTTAATGCACATTTTCACATTTTCCAGTCCTAACTGACTGGCTTCATTATCTCCGAAAGCATAAACTTCTCCTTCTTCGGAAAGACAAAATGAGGTAGAACGGCCAGCAAAAATAGCAGTTATTCTTATCTTTTTGAAGGCAGTAATTAATTGTGGTATGTTGCAATCGTCATGTTGTTCCAATCCTAATTGACCGCAGTCATTATTTCCCCAACTATAGACTTGGCCGTTGTCGGTTAAAGCCAGTATATGATTGTTGCCTAAGGCAAGTTTAACAATTTTTTTGCTGTCTAATTCCTTAACAAATTTCAATGGAGGGGAAATATTCCTATCCCTAAAATCCTTTCCTGTCTGATAAATTTTTCCCTCACTTGTTAAAAAGAAAGTTCGGGAAGAATAACAAGCGATATCAACAATGTTTAATTGAGGTTTTTGCCAAAATTGCGAAGAAAGACTTTCAAATGGAAGTTTTAGTTTTTGAGGCCGGTTACTCCGAATTCCTGTAAGTTGTTCAGCATCTTTGCTACCCCAAACAAACCAGCCTTCAGATGGAAGAAAATAAAAACTCACATAATCTCCGGCAGCGATTTTGGGAAATAGTTGCTTGCGAACATTCTCACACTGATTATAGGGATGAGAACTTCTAAATTTCTTTAGTTCATCAAATAGGTCTTCATTAGAAGTTAATGCGTGTTGTAGCGAAAAATGCTTAATAATGATTTCTTTAAATAAATTAACTGCCGACTGATAATCCAGATAATTCAGTGCTAAATAGCAAATAATGTCGACTGGAAGAATAGTCAGTGTTATTTCTTGAGAGGAAGATGGCATATTAAAGCTCTTGAAGTGCTAATGATTTTGTAAATTTGCACAGAATTTAATTTGTTTGTATTTGTTTTTCCATGGGTAAGATTACCCATCTAATTTAAATCTCATCAGTCAAGTTGAGCAGTTCTCATGACGAGGTTTTAGTATAATTCCTTTAATAAATTATTTGGAAAATGACAGGTTAAATTACAAACAGGCAAAATGGGCATACACGAGCACTATGGAGAGTTAAATCATGATAAGGGCAATGCGAACTCATTTCTTAAGTTTGTTTTAGCCATTGATCTAAAGAACAATGATTGATCTCGCATCCTGGCAGCGGTATTGGCTTATTGTTATAGGTTATTTTTATTAAAAGCTCATCTGAATCTGATTGATAAACAGAAAAATTCAAATCAGAAGCATAAGGTGGTGCAGAATCTAAAGGCACATGCAGTGCACTCATCACTCCAAGCAGAGTCACATCATGAGCAGACAGCAAGACGAATTGTGTCTTTGAACTTCGTTCGGCCACACGCTGTAGATGCTCTTTAATTTCATTTAACGCGCCTTTGCCCGCAATATCGCCAACTTGTTGAGGCTTAAATAAGGTAGCTAAAATCCAGTTACCTGCAGCAATCATAGTCTTTGCCTCTTCGATGCTTAAGCCTTGGGGTAATGCAAGATCATGAGCAATATAGGTATTCAAGGTGTCACCAACACTAATAACATCGATCATATTGTCAATTGTCATACCGGTTAATTGGCTCCAGCGTGCATATTGTGCTGACCACTCGGCTGATTTTTGCTGCCAATCAGCACGTGTAAAGACGTAGTTAGTAAGCAACTCAGAAAATTCATTCGTGCGAAGGTCTATTAGCAATGCATTATCTTGTGCTGCGGGTACTACATGAATTGGAATAGGTTGTATCTGCGAGGGTAATGCTGGCTTTGCATCTGCTAATACTGGTCCCGTTCCCGGGGGATATAAACCCATAAGCAAGGATTGTGCACTCATCATAGTCCGATCGACTTCTGTTGAGCGCACATACATAGTATTTGCTTGATAGCTTGCAGGTAATAATTGATTATCAACCAAATAGCGTTGATGTAACTTTACCCCTAACTGATATTCTTGCTGCATGCCTAAAGCGGTTAATTGTCCTTCACCCTCGCTCCATAGGTGGGGTGCATTGGGCAAGGTAGTAAAAGGGGTTCGATCGCCATGACGAATGAGATCCAGGGCAAAAACCAGACGCTCATTGGCAGCCATTGTCTGCTCAGGAATACTTGCAATCAAAAAAACAAAAATTAAAGAACGCATGAAAGCATGCATCGTGAAGACCTTTTTAAATATTCAAGCGCGAAGTTTAATGAGATTTTCTATAAAGTAAAAGAATTTATATCAGAAATGGGTGCCCGCCAATGCGGGCAGACAAGGTTATTTATTAGGCTTAAAAGCCATCAAGGTAAACAAGGTGTTCGTTTTATAGCTATCTTGATAAATAAAGCCTGCAGGTTCTATAGAGCGTTGCCACTCTGAAAGACGTCTTTGTCTCCCTCCTAATAAAACCATCATCACTATATCCATTGTTTTATTTGGGTGAGGTCCGGCATGTTCAGGTAGTACTTGCTCAGCAATGAATAAAGTTGAATTATGGGGCATTTGTCGAAAACAGTTACTTAAAATCTGTTGCATTAACTCATCATTAAAATCATGCAAAACACCTTTGAAGAGATAAGCGTCAGCTTGGGGGATGTCTTTTAAGAAATCGCCGGCAACTAATTCTATTTGCTCTGAGAAGTCCTTGCTATCGAGCTGGGAAATGACAGCGGGAGTGTCAAATAACATGACTTTTAATGTTGGGTATTGATGAGCGACTGCTTTTGCCAAGCCACCACGTCCACCGCCCATATCAATTAGATGTGAGAAACTCGAAAAATCAAAAGCATTCGCTACTGCTTTGTCATCATAGGTGGATAACTTTGCCATTCCTTTATCAAAATTACTTTGTTTTTCGGGATGCTTACTAAGAAAAGTAAAGAAATCATCACCGTGTTGTTGGGAAAAGGCAGATTTTCCTGTTTTTAAACTGGTATCAAGGTTTGCAAAAGCTTGCCACCAACTGTCATCAACCATGCACAAAACATCACGAATAGAATGAGGGTCGTCATCTCGCAATGGCAATGATAACTCGGTAAGCGAACAAGATTCTTCATCACAATTGAATACTTGATAAGCACTAAGAAATTTTAGGAGTCTTCCTAATAATTCTGGTTTCGTGCCGGTCATTTCAGCTAATTTTTTAATTTTAATTGGTTGTAAGGACATGTGATTAGCAATGCCAAGTTTTGCAACGGTATGTATTGCTCGTGAGACAACATACCAACGCGACATTGTTGCTAACTGAACGTAAGCAGGTTCTTGATTTATTTGCATGCTCATTTCCTATAAACATTCGTTATGTTTAGATCTTCTTGCCACAGCCGAATTGTTTTTAACAACTTCGACTAAACTTGCAATATCCCTTAATTTTCTGTGATGATAGGAAAACGGGATGAAGGTATCACTTAACTGGTTAATATCCAAAGCTTTAAAGAAAATCGCTCTATTAGTCAGTTGATATTAATTAATCGATTAATAGTAGGCAAAAATCATGCTAAGTTGAAGTAAGATATGAAAAAAACGACATTACTTCCGGATTATAAAGATCCAAAATTATTAATCGCTGTGCTTATTTTTTTCATTACCTTCTTTTTATTTGTGTGGGAGATTGTTAATCATTTTCAAACAACAGAAAAAGTAATGGTAGCCACGATGCCTGTGAATAAGAATGCTCAAGAAAATTTACGTAGTAATTCTCCACTATTTACCATATCGTTGTTTGGCGATTACGTACCTGCAAATTTGACAGAGACCGAGATTAAGCAATCCATGCTTGATGCTGAAGTGGTTGGTATTATGTTTGACTCTGATGAAAATCAGTCTCAAGTTATAATTCGAGCTGGCGGTGGGCAAGAAAAAATTTATTCTATTGGAGATTCTTTGCCTGGTGGCGCTATTATTAAACGAATTTCGCCAAATGGAGTAGTTGTCTTGCATAATGGTGCTCTTGAGAGTTTAAGTTTGCCAAAAAATGAATTAACCTTCGATGCTCCAGCAAAGCCGCTAATTGAGGAATAAAGTAATGCGTTTTTCCCTGCGAATAGCTCTGGTGATTGTTTTAAGTTTTACAGAATTTGCTTGTGCAAGTCGTTCAAACTTAATAGAAGGTATTAAGAGTTTTCGCGTCCAGGATTATCGCCAGGCTTTTGTTCGCCTAAAACCTGAAGCTAAAAAAGGACGCCCTGACGCTCAATATGCAGTGGGCTATATGTATTATTATGGTCAAGGCGTGGTTGAAAACCGCAAAAAAGCTTGGTATTGGATTAACAAAGCGGCGCAGGCGGGACAACCTGAGGCAGTAGCAGCTCTTGCTATTTTAAAGCAACAGCCGCAAAACATCTTCCCGTAAAAATCTAATCTTTATTGAAATTGAATCAAAGTGTGGCGTTAATGATTATAGACACCATGTAACAGCAGTAAACCAAAATTAAAATCCCACCATGCCAGCGAGCCATTCGTTTTTTATTGCGATAATTAATCCATAGCAGAATAAACGTGGTAACAAACATCACTGGAATATCTCGCCAGAGTAATGTCGTACTGATTGCTGAAGGGTGAATAATGCTGGGGAAGATTATCACTGCAAGCAAATTAAAAATATTAGCGCCTAAAATATTACCAATAGCAATATCATCGGCACCCTTCATTACAGCGACAATAGAAGTAGCCAATTCAGGTAAGCACGTGCCTATGGCAATAAGTGTTAATCCCATTACTAAATCACTTGCGCCAAGTAAATGACCAAGCTGAATACTATTATTTATCAAATACTTGGCGCTGATAGGCAACACAATCAAACCGAGAATAAAGCTTGCAACATGCGATTTGATGGAGTGTTTATTGAGTGATGCTTGCTGAAAAGCTAAAGTCAGTTGTTTTTGTGGGCGTTGTTGCCTAGTTACAAAAATAAAATAACAGAGGATGCCTATACACATTAATAATAACAAGCAACCATCTACAATTCCCAAATAACCATCAAGCATTAACGAGTAAGAAAAAAGCATTACCAGAAAAAGCAAGGGATATTCTCGGCGCAATAAGGTAGATTGCACGCGGATAGGTTTAATAAGAGCGGTCAAACCTAAGACCAAACCAATATTTGCAATATTAGTGCCAATGGCATCACCAATTGCAATATCTGTATAACCTTCAATCGATGCTGTGATAGAAATGATAATTTCGGGTGCTGAAGTGCCCAAAGCTACCAAGGTGAACCCAATGAGAAGTGGGGATAATCTGTAGTATGCCGCAATTCCTGAGGCGCCTGTAATTAATTGGTTGGCGGCCCATAATAAAGCGATAAGACTAACTAGTATAAGTAAAATAATCATAACAACTCTCAAGAAGATTAAGAGTTGATAATACTGGATTTATCGGCGAACACAATAAGCCTTTTTATGTTCAAAAACTTCTCATATTGTCGCTGATGTGATACTATAGCGGCTGTGTGGCTAAATTATCTTGATAAAGGACACAGAATAAGCCATGTAAAGAAACTATAGAATATCCAAGTGAGTTTCTTTCTTAATCAATGAAGAGCCTCATGCTATCTATCAATGCGGGCTGCTCTTTCAACACAGACAAATTATTATGTTGAGTAAACAACGTCATCTCTTTAAAAATGCTGCTTTCAGGCATTTTACGCTTAGTTGTATGTTAGCCATGTTCGGTAATGGTTTAACTTACATTGTCATGGTATGGGCATTAATTCGCTTTGATGCTTCCGTCGTTTCAACTGCTATTCTGATGACCTGCTTTTGGCTCCCAAACGTTGTATTAGGGCCATTTTTAGGCGTTCTTGCCGATAGGTGGAATCGTAAAAAATTACTTCTAGCCACCGTTGGCTTGCGAGCTGTTTGCTTATTTGGTTTTGCAGTAGTGGTTTATCATGATTATGCAACACCTTTTGCCATTTATTTCCTTGCCACGTTAATTGGGACATTGTTAGCCGCTTATATCCCTGTTGCCATGGCTTTTGTGCGTGAAATTATTAAAGGTGAGGAAGATTTACTCTATGCTAATGCGATGCTCGACACTGCTTACGAGGTTGGGGCTGCTTTGGGGATGGGAGGCGCGGGCCTTATTTTGGCAGGAACGTCATTCGCTACCTGTTTTATTATTAACAGTGCTTGTTATCTGTTAGCAGCGCTTTTTATTTTATTAATTCCTTATTCCAGAGAAGTCGAAGAAAAAACCGTCGTTGAATCTTTTTCTATGCAATTTATAAAAGGAGGACGTTATATTATTCGCCGATTCCCTCTCTTATTGATTTATTTAGTGCAGGGATTGTTTTTTGTTTGTTATATGACAGCCCCGGTGTTGCTAGCTCCCTATGCTAAATCAGTATTACACAGCAATGTTACGCAATTTGGCTGGCTTGAGGCGTCATTATCTGCAGGTATCATTTTTGGTGGTTTTGTAAGTCCCTGGTTAGCAACACGTTTTTCTTTAACCAGAGTTATTTTTGGTCAAGTAATGCTGGGAGTTCTTTCATTCTACTTCTTTAGTCATACGCAGAATACAGAATGGGCTATTTTCTATCATTTCTTGCTTGGCTTTTCTTTCTCTTCATGGGCATTGTTGACAACATTAGCTCAAGAAATGACAGACTTAAGTTATCAGGGAAGGGTACAATCTTTGTTTAATAGTTTATCTGGTGCAGTCATCATTTTCTTCTATTATGCCTTGGTGCACTGGAGAAGTATTCCTGTTGCAAAATTGTATTCTGCAGAAATTATAATGTTGCTGTTAGCTGGGGTAATTTTAATTTTGCTGGTCATTAACAAACGTCGCCAGAACCTAGATTCTCTTGAAAGCGAGTAATAATGGCTGTGATTGGTTTTGCTAGCCCAATATGACTAATTTCGTTTAGTTTGAACCACCTGCCATTGGTTTCAACAAGTGTATTGGGTGATGGCGTTACCTGTATCTCAATGGCTTTAATGTGAAGATGAAAATGGCTAAATGAATGTTTGAGGTTCATCATTTCTTTAGCAGTTAAACAGTCAAGGTTATAAATTTTTTTAATATGCTCTTTAGGACAGGTGTTCATATCAATACTTGGAATACACCACAGTCCACCCCAAAGACCTATCGGAGGTCTTTTCTCCAGATAAATTTGGTTTTCTGCTGTGTGGAGCAGTAAAAATTGCTCCTTTCTATGAGGAAGTGCTTTTTTAGGTTTTTTTTGTGGGTAAAAATTTATTTTATCGTGCAATTTAGCTAAGCAAGTTTCCTGCAAAGGGCAGTGATAGCAGTTAGGGTTCCTCATGGTGCAGCAGGTTGCCCCTAAATCCATAATAGCTTGTGTGTAATCCGCACAGCGGTAATTGGGCATACACTGATTTGCCAGTTGCCAGAGATTTTTTTTTACTGTAGCCTGCTCCGGCCAGCCTTCAATCATAAAGTATCGGCAAAGAACACGTTTTACATTCCCATCGAGAATTGCTGCAGGCAGATTAAATGCCTGGGATGCAATTGCTGCGGCAGTGGAGTCACCTATCCCAGGCAAGGCAAGCAATTCTTCCAGGCGATGAGGAAATTCCCCCTGATACTCTGCACAAATTATTTTTGCTGTTTTTATGAGATTGCGCGCTCGACTGTAATACCCTAATCCTGACCACAATGCTAATACTTGATCCTCGGGTGCTGCGGCCAAATGGTGGATATCTGGAAAATGATTCATGAAACGATCGAAATAAGGGATGACAGTTTTAACTTGGGTTTGTTGTAGCATAATTTCAGAAATCCAGACCCGATAAGGAGTTCGAGGATTTTGCCAAGGGAAATTCTTGCGTCCAAAGGTATCAAACCAGGTTAGTAAAGGTTGACTAAATTGCTCTTGTAGTTGCTGCTTAGTCATTCTTTGTCGTTAAAAGGGTTTTGATTTGTTTGTGGATTTGCTTTACCGGTTTTACCAGCGTTTCTTTTAACCAATACTTGGTAAGAATAGGGTTAATAATTTTTAAATCAGGTAATACGGTTGGCTCTGTTAAGTAACCTTTAACTAAAAGAGGAAAGTTTCCACCTAATAATTGTTGAATTTTATCAACTTCTGGATCAGTTAAACTAACTTGAGCAAGCAGGTGGCTATCCACGCTATTGTCTTTAAGGTTTACTTTCCCGTCACCCTTAAGTTGTAAGCGCTCGGTTTGTAGTACTAACGAATCACTTAGTAATTTTGCATCTTGGAGAGAATATTGAAATGTTAACAATTTAAAATTGGTGTTTCCTTTGAAAAAAGCAGGATTATCAAATTGGCTTAATTGTAAAACATCTTTAACCTCATTATTTTTACCATTAAGCAATTTATTGATTTTACTACTCGTTTCATCAATAACCTTATCTAAATTTATTGACTCAACAATACCATCTTTTATTGTAAGATTACCTTTTCCTAAAATGCTTTCAGGCCAATTTTTATTCTGCATATTGGCTTGAGTATGAATGGACAAATCGACACTGCCTTTAAACAATTTTTTATTAAGTAAATCGGAAGTTAATTTATTGCCATTAAGATTAGTCGCGGTTTGATTGAGAGCAAGTTTCATGCTGGCAAACTCGTAACTGAGATCACCAACTGATTCGCCATTGTACATATTTAAAGTTAGAGGGTTTAACCAGAGTACTCCTGGTTTGGTTTTTACATGTGCACGAATTTTATTTACTTTAAATTGATGAATGTTAAAGTCCTGGACTGCTAATTGACCGTCCAGTGGTGTATTTTGCAATGCATTAAATGGATTATTAAATAAGGAAGTTGATAACGTTGTACTACCTTTAAAATTAATTTGTGCTTTCATAACAGATTTGTTACCAGAAGCGACATTTAGCTGGGTTTTAAACTGAAGAGGGAAGGGAGTTTTATTTAAATTAAATTGTTCAGCCCCAATTTGTAAATTGGCCAGTTTAATGGTTTGTTCGCTCCCATTGAAATTAATTTGGCCGTGACTCAAAAGAAAACGCTCTATGGCAAATTGTTCCGCAATGTTGCGATTTTTGGGGCTGGAGGATTGTGCTGTTTTTTTGTTTTTAACCTTGATTGGTTCTGCATTTGGATTTATGTTAATTTGAAAACCATTAACATCGAGCTCACTAAAAACTAATTTACCGCGTAAAAGCGGGGTAATTTTTAAATTAAAAAGTAAATTCTCCAGTTTTATCGAGTAATTACTTTGGTCATTTTTTTCGCTACCAATTTGTACTTTTGTAATTTTTATTCCTGGGCGTGGAAAAATTTGCCAGGAAATGTCGCCATCGACCTGGCTTTGCTGATCTGTTAAGGCAGTCAATTGTGAGCTGACATAGTCTTTAATAACTTCTGGATTAATTGATTTGGCAAGTGCCCATAGGATAACGGCGGCTACAATGAGAAAGGCAACTATCGAGACAGTTAGTTTTTTTAGGAGTTTCATGTCGAATACTGGAAAAAAACGGCAGGTATATAGTATAGCGAAGAATGATTATGTCAAGGCAAAGGTCCCAGTGCTATCTCATTAAAAAATAAAACCGTGTCTAAAATTACCGTCATTCCAAGTGTAGTGAGGAATCTCGCGTAATTTGGTAATACTTCTGCTTAGTAGATGTCTGATTATATGACTTTAATACTGAATTCTAATGACATCGTCCAATGACAGGAGGTTCTTCGCTACGCTCGGAATGACAGAGTGGGCGAATAACGCGTGTTTCGCGATACCATATGATTTTATTAGTTTTTTTTGTTCTGGGTTAATCTACCGCCATTTAAAATACCTCGGCGTCTAATTTATAAAAAAATAATTTTTTGCTTGTCATTATTTTTAAATTGAACTAATCTGATAGTCTTCCCTTAAAAAAAGTTAGGGGAAAAAAGACGTTGATTTTGCTTTTTAGCTGTACTCAGGATGAGTCGATAAAATCAAGGAGAGCGTCATGCAATCAAGTAAATGGGAAATTATAATTCTCAAACCTACTCCAGTTTTTTTATCATTCCTTGCTTCACAATTACCAGAGATTGAGTTACCAGAATTACGTTTGTTGCAAACTGATAACACAGCTTATGTTATTGAAAAGCAGAAAAATGATGAAGATACTTTAAATGAAATAGAACGACACTTCACCACGATGTTTAGGCATGAGATATGTCGTTGGCTGGGTGAAAACGCACGTAACGAAATCGAAGGAAGCTTTCTAGACTTTTTATGCTGTTTTAAATTTGAACTTCATTCTCACATCGTTCTTATGGAACCCTCTTTTGAAGAAGGTAAGCAGTTACTACGTGTCAGGCCACGTTCAGTTTTATTGAAATGGATGAAGGCAGCTGTTGAAGATCAGAGTGATTTGGTTAGTGTATTAGAGAAAGTTAATATTTCTCACCTGGCTGAGAATGCAACAGTAGTAGTTAAAAATTTCACTAAATTGACCCAGATTAAACCATTTCTGCAACATCACTACGAGCCTATTTTTGAAGCAGAAATGATGCGTATGTGCAATAACGTTGAAGAATGGCCTGTTGTTGATTCGTTTCAAGCATTCAGCCGTTATTTTGCCATCGATATACATACTCAATTGATTCATTTGCACTAAAGGAGACTTTGCTATGGAACCAGTAACTATAGCGATCATTTGTGCGACTGCATTTGGCGTTGTTGCTGTATTGTCAGCTTTTATTCGACAGCTGTTATTAAGCCGCGATAAAAATTTAAACGATAAAGCTCAGCAGATAGCACTTACTCAGGAAGTAAAAGAGTTGGAAAACCTTCGTAGTGAGATGGCGAATAATAAACGTTTTGATTCTCATTATCAGGTTTTAGGTACAAACAAGGATGCTATTCAATATCTTGATCAAAAAATCGAAGACATTCTTAAGAAAAAAGCAGATTTAATAGAACGTTATGCTCAAATTGCTGTTAGGGAATCAACAGCAATGATTAGTGGGGAGCAGTCTGCTGAGCGCAAGGCAATTTGTGACAAGCTTAAAAGTGAAATAGATAGTGAGCTTGGATTTTATGATAGTGAGTTAGAGCAATTGCAAAAAAGAAGAGATTCACTATGGGATACACATTCTGAGTTAAAAGATTATCTTTTAGATCAGGAAAAAAAGCGTAACAGACATCTGGATGCTATCTACCAACGTCATTCAGGACTATTAGAAAAGATTTATCTGCGTCATAACCGAAATAGTGAAAATATTGCCGTGAAATCAATTGATGCGGGCACACAGACATTCAAAGCAATGATCATGGCTCCAATAACGATGCTCATGCAATATTTTAAGCCTTCCAGTGACATTAACGATGAACAAGCTAAAGATGAAATTGATGCTAGAGAAGATGTGGCAGAGGCTGAAGATGATATTAATGGCAAAGAGGATGGTGAGGTAATAGAGGATATTCCTAATAATGATGAAAATGAAGGCAATAATGGTAAGAAAGAATTTGCAGTGTAGCTTTAAATAAAAACGTAATCTTCAAATCCACTTAATAAATCGTCTTGTTATAAAGTCTTAACCTTGATGCTAGCAATGCAAACATCAAGGTTATACAAAAGATGCCCGCAGCAAGATATACATACTTTACGTCCAGGAAAACATTCACTTTTGATTAATAACTATTTTTTATTAAATTTTCTAAAATGACTTTAAAAATTTACAGTTCGTTCCCATGTTAACTTTGGGCAAAACAGGCGTAATTATGTTTTTTTATTTGTCTAGTTACACTAAAATAAGGCATAATTGGCAAAAATTAAATTAAGGACAATCCTGTGACTTATATTAAACGTGATAGTGAAGGAAAAATTTGCGCAATTTATGAAACAGGTTCCTCGGAAATGGAAGAAATTGACATGGCGCATCCGGAGGTTCTCGAGTTTCTAGCGCGCTGTGATAACAAAAAAAAACTGGAATTATTGCAATCTGATCTGCAATTAATTCGTGTATTAGAAGATCTCATTGATGTTCTAATAAGTAAAAACGTGATCAGGATTACTGATTTCCCTCAACCTGTAATTAATAAGTTATTGTCGCGCCAGAGTATTCGCAAGCGTTTGTCTGGAGCAATAGGTATGGAGTTTGATAATGAGACGTAGATGGTTGTCGTTATTGTTGTTTTCTTGTTCGAGTATGATGGCGTTGACTTCATACGGTACTACGTTAGATGAGCTGTTGCCGAATGAGAGGAATACTGTTGAAATCTTTCAAAAGTTTTCACCCAAAGTTGTTTATGTGCACCGCTTGGCAACCGTTGTTAATCATTCTTATGAGCGCATGCAAGTAAATGCTGGAGCCGGCTCAGGCATTATTTGGGACGCACAAGGCCATATAGTTACTAATTTTCATGTGATTAATGGTGCAGATAACTTGACGGTGAGCATTGGTAAGTTAACAGTTCCTGCAAAAGTAGTAGGCGCAGAACCTCGTAAAGATATTGCTGTTCTTGCCATTAAATCTCCTAAAGCATTGGAGTTATTAAAATCATTTACTCCATTTGAACTGACGCACACCAATGAGTTACTTGTGGGACAAAAAACAATTGCTATTGGTAATCCTTTTGGATTGGATCACAGTTTAACGGTGGGGGTAATTTCCGCTTTAGGACGTCAGGTTCCTGGTGCAGGTGGTGTTACCATTCGTGATATGATTCAAACAGATACTTCGATTAATCCTGGAAATTCAGGAGGCCCTCTATTAGATAGCAAAGGTCGACTCATTGGTTTAAATACAGCAATCTATTCAAATTCAGGTTCTTCTGCTGGTGTGGGTTTTGCAGTACCTGCAGATGACATTGCTCGTATTGTCCCGCAAATTATTAAAAATGGCCGTGTAATGTTATCAGGGATTGGTATTCAGGTTGTTGAGCCGCATATCGCTAGACGACTTGGAATTGAAAAGGGTTTATTAGTTGCTGATGTTCTCCCTCATACCCCAGCTGCCCAGGCAAAATTACACGGAACAGTACGCGATAGTTGGGGGCGCATTCATATTGGTGATGTTATTACTGCAATTAATGGTCATCCCGTAAAAAATTACGATAATTTTTATAATATTCTTGTAGATATTAAAGTAGGTGAAACGATAAATCTTAGTGTCTTAAGACAAGGTAAAATCCTAAATTATAAATTAAGAACTATCGATATTGCAGCTTATTAGTTGTACTAAATTCTTAAGTGCAATCTGTATCTAGGGATTGCCTGATATCTAATGTCTACGTTCCGCGCATAAGCGCGGAATCTTTTTGTCTGGATGCCGTGTTAATGACGACAGATTATATTAGCTACAGCCATATTCGCTTTGATAAGCCATCAAGCGCTCAACTTTATCTAATTGATTATTCATTTGCAGAAAATCAATTAAATCAAAGAGGGTAATTATAGAGAAAACGCGAATGCCTTGAGCTTCAATTTCTGCAAGAGTTGATTGACTACCGACCCCACGTTCGCAACGATCAAGGGCAATAATAACTCCTGTTAATTGGCCACCGTTCTGACGAATCAGCGTTTGGGCTTCACGAAAGGCTGTGCCCGCTGTAATAACATCATCAACAATGATGGTTTTGCCCTGAAGGGGCGCACCGATAAGTTGGCCTCCTTCACCATGCACTTTGACTTCTTTACGATTAAATGTCACCGTGACATTAACGTCTAGTTCTGCCAATGCAATTGCTGTTGCTGTTGCCAAAGGAAGGCCTTTATAGGCAGGACCAAAAAGATGTTGAAAATCAATCTGGTGATTAATCAGTGTTTTAGCATAAAAATGTCCTAACTGACGTAAAGCATCACCTTGATAAAATAAGCCAGCATTAAAAAAATAGGGACTTTTCCGGCCAGATTTAAGAGTAAATTCGCCAAATTTTAGTACCTGACAATCCAGCGCTAAACGAATAAACGATTCTTTAAATTGGTTCATTAATATATCCTACTTTATAGACAGCAAGGCTTATTCTACAAAAGTTTATTAGCAGTGGATGCAAAAAATAAAGAGATTGCATGTTTTTTTAAAAAAATCGTTAACAATCAATAAAAAACTGCTATTCTAATCGAATGTTGGTTAGTACTGACATGAAAGTATTCATCATGTAGCTCAAAATCCGTTTTACTTGTGGTATTTATTGCATGACTGCTTGTATTTTGGCCTTTTGGTGAATGCGCTGAATTGTTTTAATCTACTATCTGGAAGTAGGTGAGTTTTAGACGAAAGGGGATATGAATGTCGCAGAGAGAAACTGGCCATGTTAAGTGGTTCAATGAGAAAAAAGGATTTGGATTTATCGTCAATCAGCAAGGTGATGACATATTTGTACATTACAAAGATATTCAAGGCGTCGGCTTTAAAACCTTACATGAAAATGACCCAGTAACTTTTTTGCTAGATAAAGGTCCAAAAGGCTATAAGGCTCAAGATGTTGTTGTAGTCGCTAACGAAGAATAGCATCCTCAAAAATAAGAATATTAGATAAAAGTTAGGCAGGGAGTGCCTGACTTTTTTCTATGTTGATTTTAAATGGTGTGACATCAATAATACTTTGCGTCTATAAATTTTATTTACCTAATTCCCGTAAATTTGTAAACTGATAATTTTATCATTTATATTTGCTGTAGTTGCCAGTTACACTGTAGAAGGCTACTTATTCTTGACCAAGTGCTAGAAGAATCGTTATTATCCACCACGGTAGTATGTTTTGTTTAAAATAAAACCACAAAGATAGTAACGTGTACATACTAATGCATTTAATACTGAGAGAGAACTAATAATCAACACTCACAATGTCACTTCAGGAGAGATTGGAATGGAGTCTAATCAAAGAGTTGCGGTGATTACTGGCGCGGCCAGTGGAATTGGACTTGCCTTAACTCATGCTTGTATACAACGTGGTATTCATGTTGTTATGGCAGATAATGCAGTAACTGCTTTATGTGACCAGGTTGAGCAATTAAGTAATCAATCGCAAGTTGAAGTATTGGGTGTAGTCTGTGATGTGACTAAAGCCGACAGTCTTAGGCATTTAGCAAAACAAACTTATGAACATTTTAATCGCATTGATTGGCTATTCAATAATGCGGGAATTAGTGGTCATTTGGCACCCATATGGGAGTTAACCCATGAGCATATCCGTAAAGTGATTGATGTTAACCTGCATGGAGTAATTCATGGTGTACAAGCATTCTTACCTTTTATGTTTAAACAGCAGCACCGTGCTCATATAATTAATATGGCCAGTTTATATGGTTTATGCAGTGGTTCGCAGATGTCTGCTTATGCTATGTCTAAACATGCTATTGTAGCGCTTTCTGAATCCTTGCATTTTGATCTAAAGCGTCTGGAAAAACCAGTTGATGTATCAGTGGTTTGTCCTTCCTTTGCCAATACACAATTACTTAAAAATTCTACTCCCCTGCATACAGATACCTTGCATCATATGGTTGCTGATTTAGTTGCTCGTAGCAGACCTGCAGAAGATGTTGCATCACATATTATTAAGGAAGTTGAAAACAAAACTTTTTATATTTTACCTGACCGGGAAGTAAAAGATTATTGTGAACAGCGTGCTAGAGCCATTATCGAACAAACAGATCCACATCCACATAGTCTTGAAAAAATTATTGCCTCTTTAAGTAAAAGAGCTATGGCAAGCTCATGATGGATTCTTACCCAATAACATGAGAGAAAACATATTCCGTTTTTTATTGATAAGTGTTTGAATTCAAAGGGAGTAAAGAGATGAAAAATGGCATTTTAGCATCATCATTATTGCTTTTTACGGTTACAGGCTGGGCGGTAGATTATAAAGTTTTTTGGCGCTGCAGTGATAACCATCTGGAAGCAATGGATGTCTATGAGAAGAATGATAAAAAAAGCCATATACTTCTTAATTATATTAAAGAAGAAAATAATAAAGAGGTTTTGTCATCACCTATCAGTGTTAAGAGTTTAGTCGACTTACCTTCAAATTTTAATCACGATAATTTTCTGATGCTTGGAAATGACAGCCATGTATTTATGAATTGTGTGGGACAAGTAAATATTAACCCTCATGATATTCACGGCAAAGTAGTTTTTGACGTTCGTAAGAATGCTCATGGTTGTCCTCTGATTCCTAAGGATTGTCAGTAATTATTTAGGTGTCCTGGCATTTAAGTAGTTAAATTGCGGTTTCGGAGTGTTAAATGGGACTTCCCACGAGTTATTTATTAAAAAAGAGGAGATTCTTACCACTTTTTTTAACGCAATTTTTTGGTGCTTTTAATGATAATGCTTTTAAGCTGGCGATGCTTACTTTAATAAGTTACCATCTGAGTACTTCTCTAGACCAGTCCGAAATGTACCAGGCAATAGCTGGTGCTTTATTTACACTTCCCTTTTTTCTTTTCTCAGCGACGGCGGGCCAGCTTGCGGATAAGTTCGATAAAGCCCATATGTCTGTTATTGTGAAAGGATTTGAAGTATGTCTAATGATAATTGGAGGTTTCTCACTCTATTTACAAAGTGTTGCACTAATGATGATTACATTAACAGGTATGGGGATTCACTCCACATTCTTCGGACCAATAAAATACTCAATTCTTCCTGATCATTTACAACGAGATGAGTTACTTGGTGCTACATCACTCATAGAAGCCTCAACATTTTTAGCTATTCTTTTAGGAACCACATTGGGTACATTAAGTATTGGCAGCGCTCAATCACATACTGGTTATGCAATAATTTTAACTAATTTGGTGGCTTGGTTGGGGTTAATATCGAGTTTATTTATTCCTAAGGCTCCAGCAAATGCAACTAAGTTGAATATAGATTGGCATGTATGGCGTGCTACAAGGCAAATGCTAAAAAATGCGATGAGCAATTACAAAGTATTACCTGCTATTTTTACGATATCCTGGTTTTGGTTAATTGGCGCGGTGATGCTAACAAAATTACCGGATTACACACATTATATTTTAAGAGCTTCAGCTTCAGTTTTCGCATTTTTTCTTGCGCTATTTTCTATCGGAATTGCTTTGGGATCCATTGTCATAGGGCGTCTATTGAACGGGAACATCACCTTACGTTTTGTCCCGCTCAGTATGATATTTTTATCCTTATTTGCTGTGGATTTATATCTTGCCTCACCTAATTTCATAATAGCAGAGCCACTACAGTCTTTGGTTGTCTTTTTATCCAAATTTAATAATTTACGCATTACTGTCGATTTTTTTCTATTTTCGTTTAGTGCAGGATTATTTATTGTTCCGTTATATACTTATATACAAGTAGCAAGTGACGAGAGCTTGCGGGCGCGTACAATTGCTACAAATAATATCTTCAATGCTTTATTTATGGTGCTTGGTTCTTGTTTTGTAATGTTTTTACTTTATTTAAATATAAGTATTCCCATGATTTTTCTTTTGTTAGCTATCTTAAATGCATTAGCTGCTATGGGATTATGGTTGGCTCTTTATAAATTAAGGATTTTGTAAGTCAGTATTTTATTTCTCTATTAAGAGGTAATTGTGACTAAGATAGCTATTGTAGTAAACAAAAAAGCGAAGAATGCCGCATTAATTGATAATTATCTTGATGCATTTAATAAAGAGCAAATCGATTACAATTGTTTTCAGATTGAACCGCAAGATTTAGATGCAACGCTTAAGCAATGTGTGCAGGATTGCTCTCTTTTACTCGTGGGGGGAGGAGATGGTACTATTCGGAACGCTGCTCAATATTGTGCAAATCGTCCAATTACTCTTGGGGTTTTACCCCTGGGAACGATGAATCATTTTGCCAAAGAATTAGCCTTGCCATTTACCGTCAATGACTTAATTGCTGCAATCAAAAAGCCCAAAGTCATTAAAATTGATCTTGCTGAAGTCAATGGACTTGTGTTCATTAATAATTCATCTCTCGGTTTCTATCCTAGATTAGCCAAAAAACGAGACCATTATGCTAAATATTTTCCTAAATGGTTAAGTTATATTCCAAGTTTTTTAGAAACGCTTCGTTACCATGACACGTTTCATGTGGTAATACAAAGCCAAAACTTAAACCGTACTATTCGCACGTCGTTTTTTATGGTTTCTAACAATCTCTACTCCTATCAATTTCCGATAACGATTGGACGAGAAACTTTCAATCAAAAAGCACTGGGAATCTATTTTTTAAAATATGGAAAGATGACAATTTTAAAGGTTTTCGAACATTTATTAAAAAGAGCAAGTAACTTTGAAATTATGAAATCTGAAACAACAATTAAAGTTAATGTAAAAAATAGGCGCGAAGTGAATATTTCATTAGATGGGGATGCAATCATGATAGAAACTCCTTTAATTTATCGTTGTCTTCCCGACTCATTACAACTGTTAACCCTAAAATGAAAATAGCGCATATTTCTGATTTGCATTTTGGTATGCATGGTCCTCAAGTATTGGAAGCTTTTCTAAAGGATGTAAATCTTTTGCAACCAGAAATAATAATTATTTCTGGTGATTTAACCCAGCGTGCAAAAAGCTATCAATTTAAATTATTACAATCATTTTTAAATCGATTACCCGGAACTGTTTTGCTGGTTCCGGGGAACCATGATGTGCCATTGTACAACCTGGTTGCTCGCTTATTATGGCCACTCAAATCATATAATCAGTATGTTGGTGAACACTTTAAGTCAAAATTTACAAATAATGATATTTCTATTCTAGGAGTTAGTAGTGTTAATCCTTTTAAAGCAATAGAAGGTAAATTAACGACGTCAACTCTGTATAATATCGAACATTTTTTTTTAGAAGCTAATAAAAGCGTTAACATATTATTTTTTCATCATAACTTTGATCATATCGAAGGGTTGCATAGGCCTTTGCAAAATGAAGATCAATTTTTAAATTACTTACAAACCAGTAATATCGATATCGTATGCACAGGGCATCTGCATTATGCGAATCTGGGTTTGATAAAGAAAAAAAATGACAGGACTTGCTTAGTATTACATGCCGGTTCTTTGTCATGTACAAGAACTAGAGATGGCAGGAACAGTTATTTTTTAATAAACTTGCATTCCGAGAAGTGTTCTGTAGATTGGCGTGTATTTGAGGGAACGCAATTTGAGTTTCATAAAAACTATACAGTTATGTTTGCTGATAAAGAGGTCAAACTGGAATGAACACTAGCCCGGGCTAGTGTTCAAAAGTAGGGTTAATCATTTAGCCAATCCTTGGCGGGTAAAAAGTCTGTATAGAGTTTGGCTTCGGCACTATCTGGTTCAGGTTGCCAGTTATATTTCCAATGAACTTCAGGTGGCAGAGACATGAGGATGGATTCTGTTCTGCCTCCTGATTGCAAACCAAACAATGTTCCTCGATCATAAACCAGATTAAATTCGACATAACGTCCGCGTCTATAAAGTTGAAAATCTTTTTCTTGTTGTCCATAGGGTATTTCTTTACGTCTTTTAACAATAGGCTCGTACGCTTTAATAAAATGATCACCAACGCTTTTCATCAAAGCGAAGCTATTATCAAAACCCCCTTCATTGAAATCATCAAAGAATAGCCCTCCAATTCCTCGGGCCTCCTGACGGTGTTTAAGATAGAAATAACGATCGCACCAGGATTTAAATTTTGGATAAATCTCGGCTCCAAAAGGTTGACAAGCCGCAAATGCTGTCTGATGCCATTGTTTACAATCTTCACGAAAACCATAATAAGGAGTGAGATCAAAACCACCGCCAAACCACCATACAGGACTGTTACCTTCTTTTTCTGCGATGAAGAAACGGACATTTGCATGAGAGGTCGGAACATACGGGTTATCAGGATGAATAACAAGTGACACACCTAAGGCATGAAATCGGCGACCTGCCAATTCTTCGCGATGAGCAGTAGCTGATGCAGGTAGTTCCTCACCAGAAACATGAGAAAAATTTACCCCGGCCTTTGCAAAAACCTTTCCTTCATTCAGAATTCGTGTAATGCCACCGCCTCCTAGAGGTCTAACCCAGCGATCCTCTACAAATTTACCTTCACCATCAAGCTCTTCCAAGGTTTTACAAATATTATTTTGCAACTGTAAAAGATATAGTTTAACTAATTCAATGGCGTTTGAGGGTAATTTCTGGATTGTACTCATATAAGTTACTCCTGGTTCGCTAAAGACAAAAAGCTGTCTTGCGTTTGTCCACAAATTATTTGTGAAGGGCAATACAAAAACAGTTACATCAGTAAAACAAATAAGCGTAAAATATACGCTTAAGGAAAAGAAATATAGACCTGGCGGGTAAAAATATAATGAATATTGGCACGTCATTTGCTTAATTGCAGATGACAGTAAAAAGGGAGTTTGAGAAATGGCCTTGGATTTAGATAAGTATCTTGGGATTCATGCAAAGGCGTTGGTCTTGCGTGATCAACGTTCATCACAGATTGCTATGAATTTAGCAAATGTCAATACGCCTAACTACAAAGCCCAAGACTTGGATTTTAAGGATGCACTAAGCCAAGTAATGACGGGCTCTTCTCAAGAAATGGTAGTTGATAAACCCAATCATATCGTGGGTCAAAGTGATTTTGACAAACAGCTTAAATATCGCACACCTAGTCATGTAACGCTGGATGGCAATACGGTGGACAAAAATCTGGAGGCCACTGAATTTGCTCGAAATGCATTGTCCTATCAAGCCAGTCTAACCTTTCTGGATGGTAAAATTAAATCCATGATCACTGCGCTGAAAGGAGAATAATGATGTCTTCCCTAAACAATGTATTTGATATTGCCGGTTCGGCTCTTGTTGCTGAAACAGCGCGATTAACAACAAGCACCAGTAATATGAGTAACGCTAACGTCGTTACTAGTAACCCCGATGATACCTATAAAGCACAATATCCTGTTTTTAGAACTGTCCAGGATGAAGCGCAGGCTTGGATGGATAATCAGGTTAAAGCTGGCGTGGAAGTCAGTGATATTTATGAAAGTGAAGCAGAAGCGCTTAAGCAATATGATCCGAATAATCCTTTGGCTGATGCGGATGGATTTGTTTATGCACCGAATATTAACTATGTCGCTGAAATAGCAAATATCATTTCGGCATCAAAAGCCTATCAGATGAATTTGGAGGTAATCAATACCTCAAAACAGCTAATCCAGCGAACTTTACAACTTGGACAGTAAGGGGCACTAAATAATGGCAATGAATTCAATTGATGGCGCAACCAACTCATTGACGGGACCAGTCGCAACAGGCCCTCAGAAAAGTCTAGGGCAAGCAGATTTTCTAAAATTAATGATTGCTCAAATACAACACCAGGATCCTTTAGAACCACAAACTAATGGCGATTTTCTTTCTCAAATGGCGCAGTTCAGCACGAATGATGGGATTACTAAAATGCAAGAATCAATTCAAAATCTAGCTTCTTCATTACAATCTAATCAAGCACTTCAAGCGTCTGCATTAGTAGGACGTAAAGTATTAGTAAACAGCAATGTAATGAGCCTGGGACAAGAAGGGGAGACTAAGGCTGCAGTTGATATTCCCGCAGGAGTCGATAACTTAAAAGCAGCAATTTATTCAGAAGCAGGAGAGCTTCTGCGGACTATCCCATTAGGACAACGTTCCGCGGGGCTTTTTGAATTCAGTTGGGATGGGTTTAATCAAAATGGTCAGAGGGTTCCTGCCGGAAAATATACAATCAAAGTAAATGGCGTATATTCAGGAAAAGAAGTGGCCTTAAGGACGATGACCGCTGCTAATGTTGATAGTGTGAGTCTAGGTCAAAATGGTGAAGGCGTAAAACTTAATGTAGCAGGTATTGGTTCAGTAGCCTTGAGCGATGTGAAGCAGATTACAGGATAGCGTAGTTGAGAGCAGGTAATTTACCTGCCTTTACTATAAGCAAAGCTTAGATTTTGCTAAGCTTTGAATATTATTGCAGGAGGCAATTATGGTATTCGGAACAGCACTAAGTGGAATTCAGGCAGCCAGTAAAGATCTGGATGTAATTGGTAATAATATTGCTAATTCAGCTACCATAGGATTTAAAAGCTCGCGGGCTGAATTTGCGGATGTTTATGCAACTGGCTCTTATGGTGGTGGAGGCAATGTAATAGGGAGCGGTGTTCGTTTATCCCGGGTACAACAAAATTTTGGTCAGGGAACATTTAGCTTTACCAATAATAGTCTAGATCTAGCCATAAGTGGTTCAGGATTTTTTGTCCTAAGTGATCAAGGCTCGAAAGTTTATTCAAGAGCCGGGTCATTTGGTTTGGATGTTGATGGTTTCATTGTGAATAGTTCAAACCAAAATTTAACTGGATTGCTGGCTGATGCGAATGGCAATATTTCGAATGTCTCAGGAAATCTACAGATAAATACCGCCAATATAAGTCCTAGCGCTACAACTACTGTCTCCAGCGGCGTCAATTTGTATGCGGCAAGCCCGGCCCCTACAGTCAATTGGACTGGTGGCGCAACCCCGGCACAGGATACTTATAATAATGCAACATCAACAACAATCTATGATAGCTTGGGTAATTCTCATGTCTTGTCGATGTATTTCATTCACGCTGACTCTTCTGCAGCGTTAGGTGACCCGAACGCCTCCTCGCCTCCGGGTACTCAAAATCAATGGTATATCGCTTTTCAACTTGATAACCAAAATTTGCCAGCAAACGTAGGGACTGAGAATACTGATAATTTATTTAGAGTAAATTTTAATAGTGATGGATCGTTCAGTACTGCCCTGGATACTACGAATACAGCTTTAGCAAATAACCTTATACCACTCAACATGGCGCTGACAAATGGTGCGGATCCGTTGAATTTTACTGTTGATTTCTCTAATAGCACCCAATTTGGTAGTCCCTTTGCTGTTCAATCCAACGTGCAAAATGGGTATACCACGGGGCGTCTCGATGGTTTAGATATCGATGAGCAAGGAACTTTATTTGGTCGTTATGCGAATGGGCAATCGAGGGTCATGGGGCAAATACAATTGGCTAATTTTACCAATCCAGATGGATTGCAAGCATTAGGCGACACCAATTGGGCTGAAACCTCGTCATCAGGCCAAGCTTTAATTAGTAATCCTGGCACGGCCAGTCTTGGTTTAATCCAGTCTGGTGCTTTGGAAGAGTCTAATGTTGATTTAACTGGTGAACTGGTTGATTTGATAGGCGCTCAGCGTAATTTCCAGGCAAATGCCCAAACTATTAGGACAGCGGATGCTGTAACACAAACCATTATTAATATTCGCTAATAAATTAGTGTTTGCAGGTGGTTGATGGTTTAAATGACAAGAGGTGAACAATGGAACCTGTGCTTTATAATGCAATGAGTGGCTCACAAACTGACTTTAGAAAACAAAACGTTGCTTCAAACAATTTAGCCAACATTGGTACGACCGGATTTAAGGCCGATATAGCTCAGTTTGAATCCATGTATGTTACAGGTCCAGTGGCAACGGAAGAGGCCTTTGTCGTTGAAACCGAAAATGGTACTAATTTTGCCGATGGTGAATTAATAACAACAGGCCGCGATTTGGATGTCGCTGTGCAGGGAGATGGGTGGTTTGCAGTGCAGGATTCACAAGGAAAAGAGGCTTACACTCGAGCCGGTGATTTTCATATAACTGAAAATGGCATGTTAGTCACCGCTGCGAATAAACCCGTGCTGGGGGATGGTGGTCCTATTTCTATTCCGCCAGCACAACGTATTGAAATTGGTAGCGACGGTACAATATCCATTGTTCCTCTTGATGGTGATCCTGATACGTTGGCGGTTATTGACAGGTTAAAGCTAGTAAAGTTAAATCCTAAGAATCTGGTAAAGAATCTTGATGGATTGATGAGTTTAAAACAAGGAGGCGTAGCACCTAGTGATGCTACTGTGGTTGTGGTAAAAGGAGCACTAGAAGGTAGTAATGTGAATGCCGTCGAGGAAATGGTGGATTTGATTGCATCAGGTCGAGAATTTGATGCGCAAATGAAAACCATTCAAGTTGCCGCAGAAGCTGCAGATGGGTTGGCAGAACTATTGCGTATATGATTTTTGAAGAGCCTAACAATAAGAATAATAATAAGGAACGGCTATGGAACCAGCATTATGGGTTAGTAAAACCGGGCTTGATGCACAAGATAAAAATATTGCGAATATCGCAAACAACCTGGCTAACGTTAATACCACAGGATTTAAAAAGGGAAGAGCGGTCTTTGAAGATTTAATTTATCAAAATTTACGCCAGGCTGGCGCACAATCCACACAAAACACTGAAATACCCACCGGTATCAATATGGGTACTGGTGTTCATATGGTCTCTACTCAAAAAATCTTTAGTCAGGGCAGTATTCAAAACACGCAGAATGCTTTAGATGTAGCTATTCAAGGGCGCGGCTTCATAAAGGTGCTGCTGCCTGATGGTACTGAAGCTTACACCCGCGATGGAACTTTCCAGAGTGACTCTCAAGGTCAAATCGTTACTGCAAATGGTTATGTAATACAACCCCCAATTACCATTCCAGAGCAAACATTAAATATAACAATTGGCCAGGACGGCACTGTGACTGCGTTGGTGGCCGGTAACAATGTTCCTACACAAATCGGTACCTTGGAACTCACCGATTTTATTAACCCTACTGGATTACAACCAATTGGACAAAATCTATTCCTGGAGACTGTTGCAAGTGGCCCTGCGCAAACTGACATCCCAGGCAACGCCGGATTAGGAACCTTATTGCAAGGATCATTAGAAGCTTCTAACGTGAATGTCGTTGAAGAACTCGTCAATATGATTCAAGCTCAACGCAGTTATGAAATTACCGCCAAAGGTATTCAGACAGTTGATAACATGTTGCAATATTTAACACAGACGGTTTAATGGGAATTAGTAATGGCTAGTCTTAGGTTTTGGATAGGGGCAGGAGTAATTTGTTTATTAAGTGGCTGCGAGGCGTTATTTCCTCCCTACCCGGGGACGCATCCTGATTATGCTCCGACCTACCCGACAGGGCCTGATCCAAAACAAACGCGACATATTAATGGCGCTATTTATAATGCGGAGACGGCATTACCACTCTTTGAGACACCTAGAGCAAGACACCCGGGCGACTTGATTACTGTGCTGTTAATTGAAAAAACGGATGCTCAAAAGAAAGCAATTACACGTCAACGAAAGAATGACAAAACACAAATATTTAATGCGACTTTCCTTGGACGCCCAATTGATTTTGGAAGTGGTTACAGCATGGATTTTGACCTGGATGCGAAGCGTAAATTTGAAGGTGAAGGGCAATCAGTGCAAAATAATAAATTGGCGGGAAGCATTTCGGTCACTGTTGCCAAAGTTCTTGCTAATGGCAATATGGTAGTCCAGGGTGAAAAGTGGATACATATCAATCAGGGTAGTGAATTTGTAAGATTATCAGGGATTATCAGGCCGCAAGATATTAGACCTGATAATACAATCACCTCTGAAAGGATTGCTAATGCAAGAATTTCTTATGGTGGTACAGGTCAAATTAATAATACCAATGCGCAGGGTTGGTTTGCTCGCTTTATTTGGGGACCTCTCTTTCCTGTGTAATGTTTATAGAATGTTATGTTTTTAGCTTGTCGCCATGGTGAAGGTTTGTTGATGAAGTCATCATTTTGCCAAGGATGACAAGCAAGAAATATGAATGATTGTTCTTAAGCGTAGAATCTGCGATTTAAGATAACAGGACGAATCGATGCGCAAAGCTTATGTTGTTTTTTTATTAGTTTTTCTCAATATGCTAGGCTCTTTTGTCTATGCTGAGCGCATTAAAGACATTGCGACTTTAGCCGGTGTGCGAACAAACCAGCTAGTCGGTTATGGATTAGTTGTAGGGCTTGATGGAACCGGCGATAGAACTGGCACACGTTTCACGGAGCAAAGTTTTACTAATATGCTAGTTCAATTAGGTATCAATATTCCTCCAGGAACAAAACTTAATTCAAAAAATATTGCCGCTGTGATGGTGACTGCAAGTTTAAGTACTTTCATGAAAAAAGGGCAAACCATGGATGTCAATGTATCTTCAATTGGCGATTCAAAAAGTCTCCGTGGCGGTACCCTTCTAATGACACCATTAAAAGGAGCGGATGGTCGTGTTTATGCCATGGCGCAGGGCAATATTACCGTAGTTGCCTTAGCGGTCAGTGGAGAGGATGGTTCAAGTGTTACAGTTAACGTGCCAAGTGGTGGGCGAATTGCAAACGGTGCGACAGTCGAAGTGGACATTCCCAACCCATTCTATTTTTCAAGAACCTTAACTTATAATTTGCATAGTCCAGATTTTACTACTGCCAAACGCATGAGCGATGCTATCAATGAATTAATGGGCCCAGGGACAGCTCACCCCATTGATGCTGCTTCAGTGGAAGTAACCGCTCCTAGAACAGCAGCTAATCGCGTTAACTATGTTTCTGTATTGGAAAATATTGAGTTTACGCCGGCTGAAGCAGAAGCAAGGATCATCATTAATCCACGAACAGGTACGGTTGTAATTGGCCAAAACGTACTTGTGAAACCTTCCGCGGTGTCTCATGGAAATCTGGTTGTTACTATCAGTGAGAATCCCATCGTCAGCCAGCCAAATCCTTTTGCTGCAGGTCGAACTGTAGTTGTACCTGATACGCAAATTAATGTGGAACAAAAAAATAGTCATACCTTTTTATTCGCTCCGGGTGCTTCTTTAAAAGATATTGTTAAAGCAATTAATGCCGTGGGTGCCACACCAGCTGATTTAGTTGCTATTCTTGAAGCTTTAAAGCAGGTCGGCGCATTAAATGCAACAATAATCATTATTTAACCAGGATGGTTGATATGGCAATTGATGGGATCGCTGTAGGTGATTTTAAGAGTTTACAAAATTTAAAACAGCAAGCGCAGGCTGATGGGCAAAAGGCTTTGCCTGAAGTTTCAAAGCAATTTGAAGCAATTTTTCTACAATCCATGTTAAAAAGTATGCGCATGGGAGGACAATATTTCCTTGATGAATCAAGCCCATTCAAGAGTAATACTGCCTCTACTTTTCAAGATATGTTGGATGCACAATACGCCAATAATATTGCCCACTCTCAAGGTGTTGGATTGGCCGCTGTGCTTGCAAAACAACTTGGACAAAATCCTCAAATTAATTCCACGAGTAACGGCTCTTCTTTGAACTCGGTCAATCAATCATCATTGTTAACACGTATGGCACCGCAACATGCTTTAACTACAAGTGGAAATAGTTCAGTGGGAACTGCTACTACTATCGATGATTTCGTGAAATCAATTTGGCCTTATGCGCGACAGGCGGCTAATTTGTTAGGACTTGATCCTAAAATATTAATGGCTCAAGCCGCTCTTGAAACAGGGTGGGGACAGTATGTTACAAAAGGCGTTGATGGTAGCAGTAGTAACAATTTATTTAATATTAAAGCCACTTCAGACACAGAAGATATGGTTAAAACTAAAACTACCGAATACATTGCCGATACACCTATTAAAATCAATGCATCTTTTCGTAAATATCCGTCGATAGAGCATAGTTTTAATGATTACGTTGCATTAATTCAGGGAAATAGTCGCTATGAAGCTGCTCTGGCAAATACCAAAGACCCAGAACGCTATGTTGATGAGTTACATCGCGCAGGCTACGCTACTGATCCGAATTATGCTTCTAAAATTCTGGCAATTTATCATGGTGATGAATTACAGCAAGCACTGGAAAGGAATGGTTTTTCATTAGAATAACTCAGTATTAGATAATAGGAATAAGAACTGAATACAATTCTTAATTTGATAGGGAATATTGATAAGGGAGTAAGAGTATGTCAGGGATTTTAAGTATTGCTGCATCTAGTCTTAGTGCATTCCAACGAGCCCTTGAGGTTGTTGGCAATAACATAGCCAATGCGAATAATAGTGGCTATTCACGACAAACAACACAATTTACTCCAATGCCCTCACAACGTTACGCTGGTTCTTATATTGGTACGGGCGTTGGAGTATCTAATATCAAACGTAATAATGATTTTTTTGCAACCCGACAGGTTCGTGAAACACTGACAAGCAAAACAGAATACGATACCTTTTATCAACAGGCTTTACAGATAGATAAACTGTTATCTCAAGATGGAACAAGCGTTTCTGCAAGTTTACAAAACTTTTTTAATGCGCTGGCCCAATTAAACGAAGCGCCTGATAGTCTTGCCTCCCGCGGAGTAGCTATAAAGCAAAGTGAATTATTAGTTGACCAGTTTAATACCATGCAGCTTCGCCTGGATGAGTATCAACGAAATAATACGACGCAAATCAATGAAGCGATTGCTCAGATTAATCAAATAACAGCAAGTATTGCTCAAGTGAATGAACAACTAAGCGGCATACGCAATGCACCTGAGTTACTCGACAAGCGAGATGAATTACTTCGGGAATTATCTCAATACACCACTGTTACCGTAATTGACCAAGGTGACTCAGGAATAAGTGTTGCTATTGGAAGTGGTGAAATGCTTGTTATGGGCACAGAGCATCGTGATCTGGCAATTGCACCCAATACGTCAGGACAAGTGGGCACAAGAATTACCATTGATAACGGTGCTGGCCAGACCGAAGTAACAAAGAACTTGCATTCCGGTATGTTAGGCGGCTTATTAAGTTTTGAAGAGGACGTCATAGGACAGGCGAGCCAACTATTGGGACAAATGGCAATAGGTCTTGCAACAACGTTTAACGCACAACATCGCTTGGGCATTGATATGAATAGCCAAATTGGTAAAGATTTTTTTACTGATTTTAATGACATGTCCTTACAGCTAACTCGTGCAGTTGCAGCAACCAACAATACTGGTTCAGGTGTTTTATCAGTTGCTATATCAGATATTGCACAAACGAAGCTGAGTGATTATGAATTATTAGTTACTGATTCCTTAACGAATGAAATTAGATTAATTCGAAAATCAGATGGTCAATCAACCACCTTAAACTGGACAAATAGTCCACCGACTCCTCCAGCTGGACAAATTGTCATTGATGGTATGACCATCACGGTCGATAATGTGTCTAATTTGAGTAATGATGATCGTTTTACTATTAGTCCAACTCGAGGAGCGGCAAGAGATTTAAAATTAAAAGTAGTCGATGCTCGAGAAATCGCTTTTGCATCGCCAGTACGCACTCAGGCTTCATTAGCAAATACAGGTAATGGTCGTATTGCCTTGGGTGATGTATTTAACACAACAGATGTTAATAAAGAATTCCGCATTGAGTTTATTTCCGATACGCAATATAACCTGATTAATGTGACAGACAGTATAACAACAGGGCCTATTACATTTACTCCTAACGCGGATAATACTGTTTTGATTCCCGACGCCTTAGCACCCTCTTATTCCATCGTACTTTCAGGAATTCCTAAAACAGGCGATAGCTTCACGGCATCATTTAATAGTGGGGGGATTGGCGACAATCGCAACGGTTTAAGACTAAATGCACTACAACAAAATAAGATATTTGAAGGTGGCAGTGAAAGTATATTTGACAGGTATTCTAACTTAATTGCTCAGGTTGGCGGAAAAACTTATCAAGCTAAACTTCGCAGCGACGCTGCCGATATATTACATCAACAAGCCGTAGAGTTTCGCGATAGTAAAGCCGGTGTTAATTTAGATGAAGAGGCAACAAATTTGCTACGTTTTGAACAGGCCTATCAAGCAGCCAGTAAAGTAATGGCAGTTTCTGGACAGATGATGGATATATTATTCGCCGCGATGAGGTGATTATGCGAATTTCAACCAATCAAATTTTTACGCGCGGGCTGAATAATATGTTGGCCCAACAAGTTGAAACATTAAAACTTCAACAACAATTATCGTCACAGAAAAAAGTGCAATCGCCGTCAGACGATCCAATTGCTGCGGCAAAAATTGACCTTATGAAGCAACGTATCCACAGTACTGAACGTTTGCAACAGAATCGCGATGCAGCTTTAGGCGCTTTAAATTTTGAGGAGAGTACATTAAGCAACATTATTAATGTACTGCAGAGAGTTCGCGAAATACAGGTTCAGGCAGGAAATAGCTCTCTTTCTGAAGCTGACCGTAAAGCCTTAGGCGAGGAAGCACAAAGTCTATTAGGTCAGTTACAAGGACTTGCAAACACTCAAGATAGCAATGGCTATTACTTATTTAGCGGCGGCAAAACTGCTACTCAGGCAATTACCAGGGATGTGAGTGGACAATTCATTTACAATGGAGATGAAACACAACGATTCCAGGCAATTAGTAGTGGATTGAATGTCGCCATAAATGATAATGGTTCTGATTTGTTTATGCGTATTATAAATGGTAATGGCTATTTTACCGTCGGGCAAACTGCTACTCCCAATGTGGGTAGTGGCTCAGTTAATTCAGGTACTGTGGTTGATGTGACCTCATACGTTCCCGATGATTACACGCTGCAATTTGCCTTAAATTCATCAAATGAACTGGTTGTCATGGTGAATGGTTTAAGTACTGGGAATGTTATTCCACCTACAGGACTTCCAGATGATGCTCCCGTATACCAAGAGGGCGCTACAGTGACTTTTAATGGTATTCAGGTAACCATTAATGGTAATCCTGCTGCAGGGGATGCATTTGCTATTAAACCAGCAGAAAATGAGTCTGTTTTTTCAACAGTGGATCGCATGGTTAAAAATTTAAATCGGCCTTTTTTAACCGTGACTGACAAAGCTGTCGTATCGACTGAAAATAATCAATTGCTCGATCAATTGGATGCCGCTCTTGATAATGTCTTGGCATATCAAGCCCAGCTTGGTGCACGCTTAAATCAATTGGATGTAGCAGAGCAAGTGAATGGCGATCTGGTGCAAACCAGTGAGGAAACCTTATCTTCATTAGTTGATGTTAACCTTGCTGAGGTCGCTGTAAAACTGGATTTGCAAAGAATTTATCTACAAGCAGCCCAACAAAGTTTCTCAAGGATTCAAGGATTAACTGTATTTAACTACATTTAAGTTTTCAACTCATTTCACGTAAGTTGGGCTTCGGCCCAACTATCATAGAGTAAATTCCAGATTTTGTAGCCATATCGACATGAAACAGACGCATATGCTTAAAACTATTAAAATTGGGCTATGCTTAAAAAATATTTCTTTGTTTTAGGATAAATCATGAAAAAGTCCTCTCAAAAATCTGTAAAAGATAAAACTAAAGAAACTATAAAAAATGAGAATTTAAAGAATATTTCCGGAGGCAGGGTTCATATCCCTGAGCTTCCAGATCCATCTGAGATTCGTCGTATACTTGATGAACGACGTAAACGTTAATAAGTTTAACGATCTTGAATAAGCAACAGAAAAATTCTCATCACAATGCGGTTGGTTTTAATTGCAGTTTTATGTGCTTAGTTCAAGTTCAAGCTTGTCGTCGCGTGTGAATCAGTTACAAATCGGTATTTAACTATGCATTTTAATCTGAAATTTGTGTCATTCCGGTTACGCAAGAGTGACACAACAATATACCATTAAAAAAATCGATAAATTGTTCAAAAGATGGCGATACCCAGACAACTCATGAATGTATCCGGATAGACTATAGCGGTACCAAATTGATCTTTATTTACTAATTGCGTATGATCCTAGATTAAACATGTCACTTCAGATTGAGGCTTTTAAATCCGATGATAATTACAGCTTAAGTAAACCCTGACTAGACAAGGGTAATGAACTATCCCTTCTCAATACTTAAGAGTGTAATTTCATGCATAAGCCCATCCAATTTAAAAACTTTGGTCTTTCCTTTCCACAAAAACAATGTTTCTTAGATTTTAGCGCAGAAGTTCTGTATGGTAGTCGGATTGCGATCATCGGTCGTAATGGCACAGGTAAATCAACGTTGCTTAAAGCCTTCAACGGCACATGTGTTTACCATGAAGGAAGTATCCACTTACCAGATAATATTAAGCTTGGCTATTTACCGCAGATAATTGATACTCATGAACCATGGAGTGGTGGAGAGCGTTTAAATCGCACACTCACTGCAGCACTTTGTCATTCACCAAATCTTTTATTGCTTGATGAGCCTACCAATCACCTGGATAAACGCAATCGTATAAGTTTGATGCGGATGTTACAGTTTTATCTTGGTACGCTGATTATTGTTTCTCATGATACCGAACTCTTGCGAAACTCTGTGGATACTTTGTGGCATATTGATAATGGAAAAATCCATATATTTTCAGGTAATTACGATGATTATATACGTGAGAAGGAGCTAAGGCGCCTATCCATTGAGAATGAACTGACGCGCTTAAACAGGCAAAAAAAGGGTATGCACGACAAACTTAGGCAAGAACAACAACGTACTGCTAAAAGCTGTGCTAAAGGGGAGAAGAAAGTAGCGAATCGTAAATGGCTTAAAACGGTTGGCGATTTAAAAGGCATGAAAGCTGAAAAGTCTCAGGGTAAGAAATTAAAAGTCATCGATAGTACCAAAGCGAATCTGACAAATAGATTAGCTGAGCTTTCTCTACCAGAGAGCATTGTACCTAAGTTTTATATTAATAGTCATAAAATTACAAATCGACCGCTTGTTCAAATCGCTAGTGGAGCATTAGAATATTTTCCGGGTAAACCGTTATTGTCAAATATTGGTTTGACTATTTCCGGGCGTGATCGCATTGCTCTTATAGGCGATAATGGCTCAGGCAAATCGACCTTTGTAAAAGCTATTTTCGATGACGGCAACTTGAAAAAAACCGGTACGTGGATATTGCCAAATCGCACAACGGTAGGCTATTTAGACCAACACTATCAAAATCTTCATAGCGATAAAACTGTGTTGGAAATGGTAGCGCTGTTCATGCCCAAAGCCACAAATAATGACTTAAGAGCACATCTCAATGATTTTTTATTCCGTAAAACGGAAGAGGTTGAAACAACCATTGCAGATTTATCAGGTGGAGAGAAAGCAAGACTATCTTTATGCTGCATCGCTGCCAAAACGCCTGCTTTATTGATTTTAGATGAAATTACAAACAATTTAGACTTGGAAACACGTGCACATGTGATTCAAGTCTTAAAAAATTATCCCGGAGCGATGATTGTCATCTCACATGATGACGATTTTTTGCAGTCAATCGAAATTGAAAAGGTTTACCTAATTCGTCAAGGAACAATCGCGTGGGTGGCGTCATTGGAGAAATCTTATTAACCTACGACTGTATATTAGCCTGGAGCAAGCAAGTTTGTTGGGTCATTTTGACCCAACAAACTAATTTTACCAGTCTTAAAAATAATACTTAAAATTGGGAATAAATAGACATAATTCCTGATTTCATTGGCGTCCCGGAGAGGATTTGAACCTCCGACCTGCCCCTTAGGAGGGGGCTGCGCTATCCAGCTGTGCCACCGGGACTTTCGTAAGCAAGTCTAGCGTTATCATGGAGAAATAACAATGATCTTTTGGAGAGCCTTGAGGATGTCTAGGTAATATCCTGGGACAAAATTTAGCAAATGATGGCTGATGGCCTCTTGAATAAACCCAAAATCTGATTGCAGACCTCCAAACGAGCAAGAGGACATAATGGATTGTCTAGGCACTATTTCATCAAGTTCAAGGCAGGGCTTTCCTGATAATTTCAACACTGTACGTTGCAACACCACATAAGCGGTTTTTTCACAAATTGCAGATTCATTTTAAAAACTAATAAGCATTGGTTCATAATTTATCAAGGATATAAGCCAGAATAAATCAGTGTTTTCATGTCGGTAAGGTAGGCGAAAATATTATGGTTCAATATTAGTGACAAAAGAAAAGGGGTACATCCAGGAGGGATTGACTATTGGTGGGACACTTGGAGTTTATAGCCATTGTAGGAACCAGTGTAGCTATCCTTTGTCTTGGGTTAATCATTTGCAGAACCAGGTACTGGTAGTATTTCAGGGAGAACTTCCGTTGTGGGCGCTTGAGAGTTGATTGTTCTTTCATGATATAGATATTCAATGGATTTTGTTCTAATATTGACAAGCATGAATATAAATTGGCATAATTGTTCATAATAATTTCAAGTCCGGCTAGGGTTTATCATGTATCTACATCTCTTTAACAATCAAATAGAACAATTAATATCTGAATTGCAACAAACACAAAACTCTGGAGTCACTTATCTTAGTTTGTGCGGCAATAATCTTGGGGAAAAGACAGAGGCAGAGCTGATAGTTCTATTTAGGGTGCTCAAAAATTATGGAGTTACCCACCTTGATTTGGAATCAAACGCGCTGGGTCAAAAGACAGGAGAAGAGCTGGTAGCTATATTTAGTGTCCTCAAAGGCTCGGGAGTTACCTGTCTTGATTTGGGCAGAAATAATCTTGGGGAAAAAACAGAGTCAGAGCTGATATCTCTATTTAGTGTGCTCAAGAATTCTGGTGTTACTCATCTTAGTTTGAGGAAGAATAATCTTTGTCAAAAGACAGGAGAAGAATTGGTAGCCATATTGAGCGTCCTTAAGGATTCTGGAATCACTCATCTTGATTTGAGCGAGTGTGAGCTGGGTCAAAAGACAGGAGAAGAGCTGGTAGCCATATTTAGTGTCCTCAAAGGCTCGGGAGTTACCTGTCTTGATTTGGGCAGAAATAATCTTGGGAAAAAGACCGCAGAGGAGCTGATAGCCATATTGAGTGTCCTTAAGAACTCTGGAATCACCCATCTAGATTTGAGCAGAAATAATCTTGGAGAAAAGACCGGAGAGGAGCTGGCAGCGATATTGAGCGTCCTTATGGACTCTGGAATCACCCATCTTAATTTGCAGGGTACTAATCTTGGAGACAGGACCGGAGAGGAGCTGGTAGCCATATTGAGTGTCCTCAAAAATTCAGGAGTTACTCATCTTTGTTTGGGTCTAAATGAACTTGAGAAAAGAACCGGAGAAGAACTGGTAGCCATATTAAGTGCCCTCAAAAACTCAGGAGTTATCCACCTTGAGCTGAAATCAAATAACTTGGGGCAAAAGACTGTAGAAGAGCTAGTAGCGATATTGAGCGTCCTTAAGGATTCTGGAATCAGTCATCTTGATTTGTGCGAGTGTCGGTTGGGTCAAAAGACTGGAGAAGAGCTGGTAGCGATATTAAGCGTTCTCAAAGATTCGGGAATCACCCATCTTGATTTGAGCAGAAATAATCTTGGAGAAAAGACCGCAAAGGAGCTGGTAGCGATATTGAGCGCTCTCAAAGATTCAGGAATCACCCATCTTAATTTGAACGGAAATTATCTTGGGCAAAGGCCCGCAGAAGAACTGGTAGCGATATTGAGCGCCCTCAAGGATTCGGGAATCACCCATCTTAATTTGGAGTTTAATAATCTTGGAGAAAAGACCGCAGAGGAGCTGGTAGCGATATTGAGCGTCCTTAAAGATTCAGGAGTCATCCATTTTGATTTGAGCCAGAATTGTCTTGAAGATATACCAGCAGAAGATTTAATGCTTATTTTCCAGGCTATACCTCAAAATATTGAAACGGTGTCTTTAATGACTCGCGAAGTAAAGAGGATGAGCCCAGAACAACGTCAAGCCATTCAAACCCGCCTCCCTGGAGCAGAGCAAATGATTTTAATTGATGAAGATAATACACAATTAAATCCCCATTTAAGTAGAGCGGATGCAAATGCTTATATACGCCTTGGATTTCAGGCATCCCCCTCATCTTTATTTAATACAGCCTCCTTCTTTATCGCGAAGAATAACGATAAGTTCGGCCTCAAAGTTGAAACCACCCTTACCGAAGCTGCAAAGGAAGGTATTAATAAATTTAGAAATTAAATAGATAACTTTTTAAAGACAAGCTTTAGGTTACTAAATAAAGGCAATTTTAAAAAACCTATTAAATTTCTAAGTTTAAAAATTGCATTATACAACATCAGGTTAATTTAAAGGAAAAGTTGTTTTTCCTGTTTCTTTCGTGTCAGTAGTGACTAAGGAAGACGGTAATAAATCCGTGGAGGAATGGCTATTGGCGGGACACCTGGAGCTATAGCTACTATAGACTACGGGATGGGTTCTGTGGCTGGCACGCAATAGGAGGGAATCATTATATAGGGCTTCGGTCCAAATCGCTCCCAAAGGACGGCAACTGCCATGAGTTTTTTATCGGCTCGTGTGATGTAGTAGGTTGTTTGACTTTTTTTTCATCTTTTAATGATGTTGTCATTCAAAAAACACCAATGCAGCGACGGTATTTTAAGCTTTGACGAAAAGCAGGTTTTTCGGCAACGGTTTCTGCAGGCATATTGATTAAAAGTGTGTTTTCTTTTCTTTCACATACCAGGACACAATACCCAGCGCATTTCCAGTTGGGGCGACGTTAAAACTATTGAGTAGTGGCTCAATCTGGTGGATACCAAATTGCTCTTTAATTTTTTCGTAATCCGTGTCAATGGTAAAGCAACCGCACATAATTAAACCTTTTGTTAAATTTTGTTCTACTCTTAAAAGGTACCTTATTGTTATAGGACAAAATCATGAAAAAGTCTGCAAAAGATCCCTCTAAAACTAACGTTAAGGAAAATCTTAAAAAAGAGGATTTAAAAAATATTTCTGGTGGCAGAAGACGGCCCTCCGATGATACCTGGCGCTCGGGAGAACACCCTTTATTCCCAGGAGTAGGTAGAAAAAGATAAATAAGTTAAATATCAGGGTGCAAATTCATTTGAAATAGGGTGGCCTTATGCTCTCAAAGTAAAGACTTCGTTTTCAAGAGGTAACCATGAAAAAATCTTCTCCAACGTTTGCAAAAAAACAAACTAAAGAAAAAGTTAAAAAAGGTGATTTAAAAAATGTTTCTGGAGGTGCTCGTCTAAAAGATATATTAAATCCACCAGCGCCCCAGGAGGGCCCGCCTGACTTTGATGAGATTGAGCGATTAATTAGGCAGGGAGTCAAAGGTTAATCAGTCATAAACTTGCGTGAATTTTCGAGTGGTGTAAAAAAGGTGCTTAAGCAATTTATAACACTTTTTTTACCCTTTCACGATGACCTGCGTTGTCAGCTGCCATCCTTGTCATCTAATCGCAATAATGTCAGGCAGGCTGTTATCGACAAAACATCCCTTAGACCATTGAGCCATCATTGGCAGTGCCAGTATTGCTTTTGTCCATCACGATTAATTAAATGGCTTTATTCTTTAAAGACTTCCTATCCAAACACCTCAAAAATATTCTTTTCGCTGAATTGCAGAGATTATTAGTAATAATTGCAACGCAATACCAAGGCTGAGCTAGTTCTATAAGAATTTATTTTAAGTCATCCTGCTTCTGAAAAGAAACAGGGATTCTTATAGGTTTATAAGGAATTAGTAGTTCCATCTAAATCAGCAGGGTTGGAGTTTGAGTCTAATGGTTGCATACCCACGTTAAGAAAAAAACTTTGAGGGTTTGTTGATGCTGCATAAGGATTTAATTGAGATTGTTCGGAAAGCACAGGAGATTGTTGTTGTGACGGCGAAGATTGTATTGTAGATATTTCCTTATTACTTAGTGGGTCCAAACGCTCAACATAGCTTTCTAAAAACATATCTTTTCGCAAACAGTTTAAAACATACCTCTTGTCTTTTAAAAAAACCTCATACAGTATCTGGCCATTTTCAGAAGATATACTATTTGAGTTCCACTGTATATCAGCGTGATTTGTTTTTTGAGCCAGCAGCTCTTTAATAACGGGATGTATACTCCGGGTATAAGCTTTAAATTGACCATTTTCAAAAGATGCTTCTATAAGAGAGCGATAAAAGGACTTTATAGTTGCCACCAAAGGAGAGACAACTGTTTTTTCAGCAAAATTCCGAAATTTGGTAACATCTATGATAGTAATCTGATTATATGTATACAATAGGCCATTTTCTTCTTTAAATAGGGTGGGATCAATCTCAAGCATTTCTATAAAATTAAGAGGAAATGAGACTTGCTTTTGTAAACCTATACTATCTTTAAATATAACGTTCATTTGAGTCCATTCGATACAGGTCAATAAAGCCTTATCGGTTGTGCTTATTCTAGTACCATCATATTTTATTACGTGCATGTTAATCCCTAAATTCGGCAGTTGACTTAGCCAAGGCAATGCTGGGAATATAACAGTTTCTACAGGTTTCTCAGTAGGCTTTGATAAATAACTATTTAAAAATAAATGATTTTCCAGCAAACTTTCGATATCAAGTCCTTCAGGAAAAACAATCTCATACAAGGATTTATTGAGTGTGCCTCGAAACATCTCTACCTGCCCTCTACTAAAAGAGGGTAACAGTCGCCCAAGCTTCTGTACCAGGGTATCTTTAACGCTTTCATTAGGGGTGGTGAATTTTCCTGCTACTCGAAAATCATGTGAATTTCGCAGTTTCAGTGAGGTATACAATTTATACATCACTGAAACTGTTTCACTAAAAGCAATTTGAGTTTCACACACTTTTCGAAACGCATTGGCATTAGTAAGCGTAAACCCAACATCTATTCCCTTTTTAAAAATCTTAATACCGTTTTTATCTTTAAATATTTTCTCAAAATAAGAATTAAACTGAGTTCCAACATTAAAATGAAACCCACCTTTTTTAGGTGGACCAGATTCGGTTTGTTTACTCAGTTCCGTTTCTTCAACAAAATTGATGGCCGTTAGTAACGCTTTATCTAAATTACTTAATTGACCATTTGTTGTGTCATAATCAACTTTATAAATGAATTCCTCTAGTTGAGAAGGCGACTTCATTATAAAACGTTTAGCTTTCACTGGTTTAGCTATTTGAGGTAAAGGCGCAAAGATTGGTGATGGTATTACTGGTCGCGTTTCTTCCTCTAGCTTGTCATGGTTTTGATGAGATTCTGGGCTGGTAGGAACACCTATGGATGTTACAAAATTTTGCATTTGAATTGTTTGCACTGAAAAAGGCTCGTCTTCTAGTTGATCCAGGAGATTAACTAAATTGGCATCCTCTGCAGAAATATCGTGTGTCATTAGGAGAGTGCTTTCTGAATATTCTCCCCGTGGTTGAACACCGGACTCTCCTTCAGCAGCCCATTCTGATGACAGATTTCCTTCAATTTTTTGCGCTTCATTTTCGGCTATCTCGTTTATTTCTGTTGATGGAGTCTTGTCATTTAATTCATTTCTTGTTCCGTTCTCAGAAGAGACTTCAGTTAAAGTCCGGATTATTTCTTCATACAAACGGGGTATATAGATTGAAGGTTTCGAAGAGTTGATCTCTGCACCTGGCTCATTCGTCGGCATTGTTGAGGTAGCGGCGATTCTTAAACCCAAGCCATCAATACCCAACCCGATATCATCTTCTCTAACATTACTTTCCCACAGTTGATTGAGTTGAGCCAATAGATCTTCCTCTTTATTTTTTTGATCTTGCTCTGGAATTTGTGTTAACTCTGGTTCACTTTGTACATCAAGTTGATTGTTTTCTTGATGCTCCAAAGCCTCGGCTGAAATCGTAGGTATTTCTTTTGCGAGTGTGTCGATTGAGAATTTTAAAGAATCTGATTCAAACATACTAGCAGGCACGACGTCCATCGTGTCAACCTGGTTTTCGGGTTGATTAACTAGCTCTTTCTCAATGGGGTTCTCTGATTGAATAACCTTACTTTCTTGACCCTCTACTAAAATTTTTGTGGCCTCTGTGTCAGTTTTATTATACTCAACAACTTCATCCAATGGTGGGTCATTTTCTGGATTCAAACCATCAATATCCACCTCTTCATCCATGTATTCCAATGACTTTTGAAGATTAGGTGACGTAGCTCGTTGCTCTTCTGAGTTGCCTTTAACTTTCTTAGCTTTAATTTCCTCTAAATCATTCGAAGCCTTAGGGGTACTTTCACAATCTAATTCACTTTTCTTCTTTTCGTCAGAAGATGAGCTAAGCGTTTCGTCTTCTCGGTCTCGAATTTCAACGTCAGATTTTTTTCTTTTTTGAGCACTTTCAGGCATGGCATTTAGCCTCTGCCTTTCTTTCAGCGCTTTTTCTAATTCCTGTTGTCTATTTTCAAAAAATAGTTCAAGTCGGTCTATTCGTTGTTTTCCATCCTCAATGGGAGCTAATAATTTTTTAAATCTGTTTTTTAGCTCAATTATTTCCTCTAAAGATAGAGTTTGAAATTTTGGGGTTTCAGATAGTTTTTGCAAGGTTTCCTTTCTAAAAATGAGATCCTCAGTATCAGTAACTACGCCCTCAAACACATCCAAATCAATCATATTTTTCAAAAGCAATTCAGCTATCTCAAAATCAGCATGTTGCAAGCTGTAATCAACATTGACACCGGCAAATATGGGCATATGACTGTGCTCAGGATACATCCAGGCAAAATGATCGCCCCCATCTGGAAACGTTTTTATCTCAAAATAATCGATGAGGTATTCAATTTTGCTTTCTTGAACAGCCAGAAAAAATAGCGTACGCTCAAAATCGCCACAATCTTTAATTTTTAAAGATTTTTTTATTGCAATAATTTTTTCATAGTCATGCACGAAGGCTGCACCTAGCGCAGGAATCCCTGTGTGGCGAGTGACACGCTTAACATCAGCACCATTTTTCACTAAAAAATTAATATAGGCTTCATTGCCTAGATAACAGGCAATCATTAATGGGGTAACCATGGGTTGATTGGAAGGATGCGAGAACTCATTTTCATCGTTAAGCAAAAAACAGATACTATTGACCTGTTTCAGGTTAAGGTCTGTCGGCTTAATCTCCTCTCCCTGCATCATTAAAAAAACAATTTCTGGAGCCCAAAACTTAGCATCTTCACTGAGCCCGAACAATTTTAAAAATCCTTTTTCGAAATTAATTGGCTTTTGATAATAAGTCTTATCCTTATAGAACGCGCTATCCTTTTTTAATACTTCTCCGTCAATTTCCCAATCATTGGGATGTAGAAATTTAATCTTTACTTCCTGATGCCTTTCAGAAAAATAGTTAAAGGTATAATCATAGAAAACTTCTGAATAGGGTTGAATTGTTTGCAAAGCTTTAAATTTCACTACGGTTTTATTTTTGTCTTTTCGTATATCAAGGATAGGTTCGAGTGTAGGAGCACTCGAATGATTGATATAACGCCCAATGCCCCCTTCGTTGGTCGCGTCGATAAAGATGCTATTTTCTGCACTGACAAGATAACAATAGGTACCCTCTTTAAGATTGGGATTTATGTGTACTTTTCCAAAATAAAGTGCAACGGTCTCTCCCTTTTCAATACGTCTTGTGGTAATTGCACCATAGTTATTTGAACCCAATGCAGGAGTCAAAACCACCGCTAGTTTATTTAAAGAATCTTCTTCAATCTTTCGATGTGGAGGATGACTTGGTTGTGTATACGAATAAGTTAGCCCCCGTTCTCTTTCTAATTTTTCTAGTCTCTGAGGTGTTGCTATTAAAACTTCTTCTTGTTCCGATTTTTCTTCGGACATTGTTACTTCAAATTCATTGGGCTTGATAGTACTCTTTTCAGCTACAGTTTGAGAGTTTTTTTTCTTTTCTTTAGAAGATCTTCTATTTTCTTTTGAAGATTCTTTCTTTTGCTTAGGAGGTTTCAGGTCTATCTTTGAGGACTCTTTCTCTTCTTTAGAAAGCTTTTTCTTTTTTTTCGGACTTTCCTTTTCTACTTCCACTATTTCTACAACGTCTTCTATTTCTTCCTCGGTTATATCTTTATCTAAATTAAATCCTTTAGTATTTTCTATCCAGGTAAATATTCCATTCAATTCTTTATAAAAAGTATCACTACGGCTCTCTATTTTGAGTAACTCAAATTGCTTAAAGAGCTTTTTGCAATTTAAAAAGGCTTCCGAATCAAGTTCACATAAATAGTCACGTACTAAATAATTCAGGCGCACCTTATCCAAATAACTTTTTATAAAAATATGAAAATTTTCAGCCTGATTAGTTCTTAAAAAAGCCAGTAACAGAGCATCGGGAACAAATCTCAATGTATTAAATTCATCAGTTCTTAATAACCAATAAATAAGGCGCTCTGCATTGTCATTGAGATGCTCCAGTAAAACATCCAAAACAAAGCAGACTCTTTTACCATATTGAATAGGATAAAGTACCTCTCTAATGACTGATTTACTTTCAAAACTCTTAAGGTCGCTTAGCTCTTTCGCCAAGTAGGCATCAACGTCGTCTTTATTTCCGGATTTGCAGATTTTTTTTAAAGCAGTGAATCGTTTACATTTAAATTCTGTTTCTTCTCTTGAGGATAATAGGTTTGACCAAAATTGTTTTATGAGGTGTGTACTTTCACCCTCAATTACAATGGGTTCAATACCTTCTTTCAAATCAAAAATTCTAAAATAGGCTATTAAAATTTTCGTTTTATTAACACTTAGTAAATATTTTGAGCTCATAAATTGGCTAACAATCCATGCCAAAGTTTTCCTATCTTTTGCTTTCAGATACTTAAATATATTGGACAATGAAAAAGTATAGGTTTTTTCGTTATTTTCAATTGTATAGACACCATAAGGATTTTTAAGATGGTCATGCGTTTTTGACCAATCACAATGTCTTTTTCCCCTGGGTTTACTCGATGAATTGTTATACCAATTAAAAAAAACTTCCTGAAAAATACTCCGAATCTCTTCTACAATAAGTGTTTCATCTAATTCTTCATCGGACCATTCAGTCTGAAAAGCTTTCTGAATAATTGTTTCATCTAATTTTTCATCAAACAATTCATTTTGTGTTGGAATAACAAGTCTTTTTGATTTATTTGTGCGATTGTAATTTAAAAGCACGCTTAACTCTTCAATTGACCAATGACCTTTAGTCAAATAAATTTTAGAAAAGATATTCTGTTCGTTTTCAGTATAGTTATGAACAATACTAATTTTTTGGTCAATCAGACCAGGAGGCAAATCCCAATAAGAGCTTGCGCGCAATAAAACATATTTTTTCCAAACGGGAGAGAGTGAATCGATGTTCTTTAATTCAGTTGTATCAAAGGCAATCTTTTTGGCTTTCATCCATGTAAAAACATTTGATAAAATTCCATCAAATCCATTCCATGCAAATTGAATCATATCAAGGATAGCGTCAGGGTGTCTTGCTGTATATGATTTCCTAAAAGCCTTATAAACTTTTTCTTGTTCTTCGACGGGAAGGGGAGGAGGCTCAGTGCTCTTTGCCACCTCTACAGGCATCAATACCATTTCTTTCGGTTTTACTACCCATTTCTTTGGTTTCTTCTCTATATTTTTAATGGGGAAACAATTTTTATTGACACAAAAATCATATATCTTTTTGTGTTTTTGAAGCGTTTCCATGAATTGTTTTTTATCGTCATCGCTTAAATTTTTAACGATGTGATTTTGTAAAATTTTATTAGCTTTAATCGCCTTTTCTAACGTATTTTCCGGTACCAAACAGTTATCTTCCAAGGCATTCAGAAGAACATCCAGTACTTCCCATTTTCCATTTAAAATACAATAATCCAAGTCTGCAAATGGACTCAGTTTTGGATTTCTTTCAATTAAATATTGCGTGAAGTTAACTTCTCGAACATAAGGTAAATTTTTGATGCAATTTAGAACCGCTTTTAAAATAGCAATATCTGCAAGACGAATAGCAGCATCTAAAAGATTAAGATGATTTTTATCATCTATAAAAAGAGTGCATAGCTCAATTAAAGTGATTGCCTGTCTTTTTAGCGCTTCAAATCGTTGGATATCGCTATCACTGTCTTGCAATTGGAACAAAACACGTAATAATGCAAGGGCCGGTGTAACCTGTGAGAGTATACTTGGTATATGCGGATCACATTTTGATGCTAATAATTTATCAATACTACGAGGATCGGCTTTGGCCACAGCAATTTGTAAAGGAGTCAGTAAAGGTTGATTTTTAAAATTACACAATTCCTCTTCAGATTCAGTCACCAACAAACAAGGTATTTCTGCTTGAGTGAGCCACTCTTTAGGTTTTTTTACAACCTCATTCTGTAAAATTGCTTTCGCTAAAGAGGTTATTTTCCAATAACGCCCTTTAGGTAAATAATAAAGATCACAAACACTCTCTGGTAGCATGTAACAATCTTGTTCATACCATTCTTTATTTCTCTCATAAAGTGCATCAACATTATCAACGTGATATTTTGTTAAATAAAATGGTTCTTTTTCCCACCTATAACTTGGACCATAGTGATAAAGAAGTGGCGTCCCGGGGGGGATGTCTTCAATTGCTTTAAATACCACTTCACCATTTTTTTGCAGCGGAACCACATTAGGATGGCCTTGATTCAAAAAACCAGCAAAATTTCTTGATAATTCGGCATCAATTATCTCAATAAACTCGCCCTCATCATCCAGGACCTCCATGACATAGGGTCGTTCAACTACCCCCTTGTGTGCGAGTTCTTCAAGTGAAATAGAATTCCCTTGATATTTACCAAGTTCTTCATCTTTGGCAATGAATCCAGTGGATACGGCGCCTAATCCTCCTACAGGAGATTTAGTCAGGCCAATTAACTCCGTTGCTTTTTCTTCCTTATCATAAATATAAGTGACTTTACCTCCCAAAAAGGTTTGCACCTTCTCTTTATCATTTAACGGAATTACCTCATTTTTTTCTGGTGTAATGCGAAGTTTAATTGCTTTCTTCGTTAGGGTGATGCTTAAAGGGAAAAATACCTTCTTTGTGGGTTTTCGTTTCTTTTTAGGTTCTTCATAAGGCGGCTCAACAGGTGGCTCATCAATCGGATCATCCGATAAACTTTCAGACTCTGAGGATAGATCTAAACTCTCATTCTCACTGACATTATCTTCTTCAAATATACGTCCCATTTTTATGCAAGCCATTCTAGAATGTTAAATTCGGGGCTAAATTGTATTATTTTTAATCTCTTAAGTAAATCAATAGATCACATTGTTTTAATAAAGAACCATGATTTGATTTTCTAATCAATTAATTGGCTTAAATTAAACAGGGATTGAGACAGTGATAAGTGTGGTATTCAGGCTTTCTCGTCATGTAATTTATGCGAAAGCTCCGACCACCGCGATCCTTAATAGGAGCGTTTGATTTACCTAAGGACCTTTAGGGAATTTGTTACGAGAGAACCATTAAAATTTACTGAGAGTACCTTTTCGTCTAATAATTACCCCCCTTATCGTTTTTCTTAATCGTTAGATATCAATGATAAAATTAACTGCAGTTTTTGAATCTGAAGTATAAAAGATATCGATTTTGACATGTCATTTTGTTTCAATTTACTTTATATTCTGTGATGTGAATTGGCTTTAGATTGGTAATTGGTTGAACCAGCAGGCTTCCTTAGGTCAATATATTTTAAATAATATCAGTACCCAGATTGCTAACTAAGATAACTAGGTTGAACAGATTTTTGTGAGTTTTTTGTATATTTTCTTCTTTAAATCAATCTCTATTTTTGTTAGTTAACAGTTTTTTATGAAAAGAGGGTATTTTGATTAATGCATATTTTGCTGCCTCATCCAGTACTTGTATGCGGTTGCCATTAAATTTTTTTGTTTCAGTATAAATAACTACATTTTCCGAACACTTAAATCCCCAACCAAAACAAACTGTTCCTTGGGGAATGCCATCCATAGATTCGGGTCCCGCAATCCCTGTGGTAGCTACTACGATATTTGCAGCACTATTTTGCAAAGCACCTTGAACCATTTCTTCAGCTACGGCTTCACTTGTAAGTGTAAATTTGTCAATAGTTTCTTGTTTTACTTTCAGCAATCTTTTCTTTGCATCGACCGAATACACCACATACCCTGCATCAAGGGCTTCCCCGCTACCAGCAATTTTAGCCAGTAAGTGGATAATTCTTCCGGCAGTACAAGATTCTGCGGTGGTTAAAGTTAATTCATGCTCTTTAAGATAAGACAAAATTCTTTTTATATCCTTCATGCTATTTAATCCTTAACCCATATTTAATCAAAGAAATAAAAAAAAAGTAAAAAAAGTGCAGCGGCTGACATAAGTAAAAAAGTAAGGAAGCCCCAAACGTTTGCCCATTTTTTATTGACAAATTTTCCCATAATTTTTTTACTGTTAGCGATATGTAAAATAATTAGAATCAATAGGGGGGCACTTATGCCGTATAAAATTGCAGTATATAAGAGCGCTTGTATAGGATTTATTCCTATTAAATTTATTCCTAACCCTATTAGAAGTGAAATAACGATAATGCTATAAAAATGCTTGGCTTTATAAAACGGATTATCCAAGCCTTCAGTCCAATTAAACGAGCTTGTTAGAATATAAGAAACAGAGCCTGACAACACTGGGATAGCAAGAGAGCCTGTGCCGATGACGCCTAATGCAAATAACAAATAAGATAATTTACCCACAAGCGGTTCCAAAGCACTTGCTGCCTGCTCAATCGTTTCAACCTGGTGAATTCCCTTAGGAAAAAGAATTGTTCCTGTTGTTAAAATAATAAAATACATTACCAGGTTAGAACTAAACATGCCAAAGACCACGTCTTTGCGCATAGTCTTGATCTCTTCTTTGTTGACTACTAAGTGTTTATTTTTAGCTTCCATTGTCGCTTGCCAAAAGAAAAGATAAGGCGAAATAGTCGTTCCTAAGATCGCAACTAATATATGCAAATATTCTTTATTAAATTGCACCGTGGGAATGAAGGTATGCTGTAAAACTTGCAACCAATCTGGTCTTTTAATAAAGGGAATAATTAAATAAAGTAATAAAGATAAACATAAATATTTGAGTGCGGCTACTATTTTGTCATAGGGCAAAAAAATAATAGCTATCATTAATATGGCTGTAAAAATAATTGAAAATAGGTAAGCAGGGATTGCTGGTAGGACAAGATTTGCTACAGCTCCCATACCGGCTATATCTGCTCCGATATTTAAAATAATCGCTGGTACACTCAATAACAATAATAAAATGAGAATGGGTGTGGGATAGTGTTTTTTTATATTGGCTGTTAAGCCAATGGAGGTGACCGTACCAATTCTTGCACACATTTCCTGAATTGAAATCATCAAGGGGAAAGTAATTAAAGCTGTCCATAAGGTCGCTAATCCAAACTGGGCTCCAGCTTGTGAGTAGGTTGCTATCCCTGACGGATCATCGTCACTGGCTCCTGTGATAATTCCTGGGCCTAATTTTTTGAAAAAATTAAGGAATTTTTGTTGTTTATTTTTTGTTTTCATATTTCGATAGTACTAGAATTGATTTTATTTTTCTTTCTTTATAGTTATTTTTTTAGGTAATTTTTGTAACCAGTAAAGGAGCAGTCCATCTTCATCTAAAGAAAAAATGCGACTTTGATTTCTGTTAGCCCACTGAGATAATTTACCTTGTTGCCACCAATTCAATATTTCCGGGTGTACATAGTTTTTTTGACAAATTTTAGGTGTATGTCCTAATAACTCGCTCACTTCGAGGAGAACCTCGTTTAATCGTTGTATAGTAGGTTTTTCTTTCAGGGCAAAATTTATTAAGCGAGAAAACGTTTCGCGACAAGCAAACCAGGTTCTAAAATCTTTTGCTGTAAATGGTTGTTTAGTTAATTTTTGCAAATAGCCATTAATTTCCTGTGATGTCACAATATTCAGATTGTTATTGGTGTCACGATATTTAAATACTTCATAGCCGGGAATTTCTTCACATTTTTTTAGTACCTTAATAATTTTTTTATCCTTCAAGTCAATGTGCCAAATTTTGGAGTTTTTACCTTCAAATTCCAGCGAGATTTTATTCTTATCGATAGATAAATGTTTTTTGCGAAGCGTAGTTAAGCCATACGATTTATTTTCCTTAGCATAAATAAGGTTTCCAATTCTTATGCAGGATTTATCGAGTAGAAAAATAATTGCACAAATTATTTGTTCTTTGGAAAGATTTGCAGGTTTACTTAAATGTTCATTAACATGTTCACGAATTTTTGGAATTGCCTTTCCAAAAGCTACCATCATATGAAATTTTTGTTGTTGGCGAATTTTCTGCCAAAGAGGATGATAGCGATATTGCTTTCTGTTTTTATCATCACGCGCAGTGACTTGTATATGACCATTGGAAAAAGGACAAATCCAGACATCATGGTAAGCGGGAGGGATTGCTAATTTTTGTATTCGTTGTAGCTCGTTAGCATCGGTAATAAGTTTCCCTGTCGGATAGTAATAATTAAACCCCTTTTTTGTTTTCTTGCGTGAAATACCGGGTAGTGTATCGTTCACATAGCGTAACGATGCATCTTTTGCTATTTTTTCACATTCTTCAGTTGAATATAGGGAGATATCCATAAAGCATCCCATAATTAAAGTTTATTAATCAATTGTCCGCCGGCTCTATCATGTACAACATTAAAATTGCAACGAGTATGGGAATATTTTTAACAATAGGTCCGAATGGATCTAACCAAAAATAGGGAAGTTTCACAGAAATAATCAGGGTGTAAATAAATATAATAATTATTTGAATAATATAGATAATTTTAGCTTTATAGTTAACGAGCAATGCTATGCCTATGACTGCATCCAGTAGCGATGCGCTGTACAGAAAAAAAGGATGCCAAAAAGTGGGTATGCCTACATCTTTTAATAATAAATAGGAAGATGCGGGGGGGTAGAGTATTGCACTTGTAAATGCAGTAAATAACCACATGAAGGCAAGGCTGAGCCTAAGTAGAGGACGCATAAAAAATAATCGGGCATACCAATAATCTTGTATTTTTCCAGGTTGATTGTTTATTCCTTCCTGAAAGCCTTTAATTTTAAAACCAACTTTTTCTTGGAATAGACGTGTCTCCTTTTCGGTGGCCGTGTTACCTTGCTTTAGCATGGTAATTGCTGCTGTTTGCACTGTGGAGTAAGCAAAAAAATTACCGAGCCAGGCAACGAGTCGGATAAAAAAAGAAGGAATATAAATAAACAGAGTTTTCTTAAGCCCTAACCATTGCCGCAGAATTCCAATCATATTTTTTAAAGTAATTTTTTCGGGTGAGACGGCAGCTAAAGTTATATTATCTTTGCAATCTGTGTCCACAAAGCGTTTGATTGCCTGCGTCAGATCCTCAATAGAAATAGGCTGGAATTGTTGTTTACCATGCCCGGGAAGAGGGATGAGTGGTAGGGCGGCAAGCCCCCTGATTAAAGCCATCCCGCCGCGAGCATTAGCACCATAAATAAAAGATGGCTTTATTATTACATGCGCAATTTTCAACAATGCTAATTGTTTTTCTGCGGCGATTTTACTTCTGGCATAGTCCGTATCATAGCGCTCGATGCCTAAAGCAGAAAGATGAATAATTTTTTTTACATGACATTGTTCTGCCGCAGCAAATAATGCTTTTGGGGTTTCATAGTGTAATTTCCATAGGATGTCTTTTTTATAATGATAAAAAATACCAACGCAATTAATTAGAATATCAATGCCTTGAAGCCGAGGAATCCAGGTTTGAATGTCTGTATCCTTTTCAAAATTACAATAAATAATATTGGCTTTGGGGAAGCGATTTTTTAGAGTATTAATATCGCGAGCGCCGCAGCTGATGTCATAGTTTGCCTGAGTAAGTAAGGTGGCAATTGCAGAACCGACAAAGCCTGTAGCACCCAAAATTAGAATTCTCATTATAAGGACTCGTTGTTTTTAATCGTCTTATAACCAATAAAACCACCTAGACAACTCGCCAGCGCACCTAAGAAAAATAAAATAAATGTTAGCATGGCGTTTAAGGTTAGTACTTTCTTCGTTGTTTCAATGTTAATACTTAGTGGCGAATTTTTTGTAATATCAGCTACAGTTTCTGTTAACATAGGAGCATTATTAGTAATTTTGATAGCAACTAAATTAGCTGTAAAGTTAGAATGAAAAGCTAAAAATTGAATAAAATTGGTTAATAGCACCACAGTTAAAATAAGAAGTAAGGACCAAGCCAAAAATCCATAAAGTATGCCCCACATTTTTTTGAGAGGTTGTGGCGGCGTTAACTTTCCAGCAACCCACCCTGTAAAAAACATCGAGATAATTGACGAAATACAAAAGCAAAAATATCCTGCCAAAGAAAAGGTTGTTTTTCCTTGTATATCAATAGAAAAACTTGATATTCCTAATGCTAAGGACAATAAATTGAAAAGAAAATTTAACCCTATTCCAATAATTGCAGCTGAAACGACTGCAGTCCATGAAAGATATTTGCACTCTTTAGTTTGATTGTTCATTTTAAATGGCATAATGATTATAGACAAACCAGAGAAGAAGGACAAAACCTAAAATGGCAAGAGAGCCATGTCCTATCGCTAAAAATTTAGGAATCTTTTTTCCGATAATATCCCAGAAAAACATTAAAAAGCCTCCTGCAGCTGCAAGAATAAAAATAATTAGACTGGCTAAGGGCGATTGATAAAGAAAAGAATAAATTATTAGTAGAATAATTCCACAGGCAGCAATAGAGCCATGAATAATAGCCACGCCTTTTGGGGTATTTTTTTCAGTTAGAATATAACTTAATAAATAAAGTCCCAAAATGGCTGCTAGCGCAAAAAAAAGCAGGGCTCCTAGTAACATTTTAAACTCTCCCTATTAGGTAATTTTCTTTTTTTCCAAATTTTTTGTTGCCGGTCCTTCAAGAACTTCACCGGTAGGTGCGAAGCGGCTACCATGACATGGGCAGTCCCAGGTTTGTTCGGCGTTATTCCAATTAACAATACATTTCATATGTGTACATACTGCTGATACGAGATGCAATTGATTTGAACTGTCACGTGAAATCGCACATTTTTCACGGTTAATTTCAACAATTCGCCCTTCGCCAACCTGCAAATTTTCAAAATTATTAGTAGCACTTAAAGGTAAGTCTTTTGCATATTGAGCTAAAACATTAAGATTTTCTTTCGCTACAAAACCTAGTGAAGAACCAAGAGAAGAGCGGTTGGCATTATAAATTTCAGCGAAAGTATTTGATTTCTGCAAAATCATGTCTGAGACAAGTATTCCTGCTAACGTACCATAAACTAATCCATCGGCGAAATAACCTGTGGCCATGTAAATATTTTTTGTGGTGTGATTAGCGAGGCCGATATAAGGTATTTTATCGGCAGAATGATAATGTTGAGCTGACCAATTAACGACGATTTCGGATATTGAAAAATATTCTCGTAAAAAATTTTCCAATTCAGAGAAATGTTGTTGCATATTATTGCCTTGGCCTGTTTTATGATGCCTTCCAGCTATCATCAGCGTATCAGGCTGTGCCTTACTGATTGCATGAGTACATAACACATAAGGGGGGTTATCAAATTTCCAAAAATGACCTTCAGGATAATCATTTTCTTTTAAATGTACCGCTACAACATAGCTTCGATAGGGTGCTGTAAACATTTGTGTGGTATTGATCCCAAAGGGAGTATGAGTGGCCATAAAAACATGTTTGGCTGTAATGTGTCCATCATTTGTAAGAACATGGCAAACATTATTTTCGGTGATGGCAGTTACTCTGGTATCTTCATAAATAAGACAGCCTCGTTTCATTAATTCAGTAGCCATCGAAATAACATATTGAAGAGGGTTAAAGCGTGCTTGATTGTTCATAACAGCGGCTTTTTTAAATTTAAAATCAAAGGGCAAGCTAAATATTTCTTCAATATCGATATTCATTTGCTTCAATGTTTCAATCTCTTGATGGAGTAATGTTTCATTTTCTAAACTATAGGCATACCAGGGACGACGTTTAAATTGGCAGTTAATGTTGTAACTATTAACGTTTGTTTCGATATAATCAATGGCAAGTTGCCGTGACAGGGCGATATCCTTGGCTTTTTCAATCCCAAAATTAGAAGCGAGCGTTTGATAAAGAGGTTGGATTTCAAGATAAAGATTACCTGTAGACATGCTGGTGGTAACACCACCAACTTTACTTGCTTCTACAATAGCAACTTTTTTCCCTGCTTTAAGCAGATTGATAGCTGCGGTAATACCAGTAATACCTCCGCCTATTATGGCAACATCAACTTCGATATTCTCTTTAAGAGATGGGTAACTGGTAGCCGAAGAACTAATTTTTTGCCATATAGAGTGTCCTTCCATGGGCTAATTTCCTTTTAGACAACACAAAAAGCTATTCTAAGAACAGGTTATAAACCTCCCCTTGTGAGTAACATAATAATTAAAATGATTAAAATTAGTCCTACTATTCCACTAGGATAATATCCCCATCCGCTACTGTAGGGCCAAGTAGGTAAGACTGCCAATAAAATGATAATTAACAATATTAGTCCAAGTAAGCTCATGATAAATCCTTTTAAAAAGAGTAAAAATATCGAGTCTTTTTTATTCATTTTTTATGAGGCTCTACTTCTAAGTATGGCATAAATTCAAAGAATTCGTTTTATGAGGACAGTGTGTAAATGGCAGGCCGCTATACTTAAAATATGATTTGTTAAAAATAAATGCATGTTTTTAAGATATATTGAATAGATTTTTTTTGTAAAACAAGGAGGTTATATGCAAGCCCTTGTATTTCGCGGTATTGGAAATATCCGCCTGGAAGAGGTAGATAAACCTCAAATTCAACAAGATTATGATGCAATTGTGAAAGTAGTTACCAGCGCAATTTGTGGCACGGATTTGCACTTTATCAGAGGAACGATGGGACCTATGAACCCTAATACAATATTGGGTCACGAGGCAGTAGGCATTGTGGAAAAGGTTGGTCGGGGCGTAAAAAATTTTAAAGCCGGCGATCGAGTCATTGTACCTTCTACTGTTGCATGTGGTTACTGCGAAATGTGTCATCAAGGATTTTACTCCCAATGCAATAAAGCAAACCCTAATGGACCCGATGCGGGCACTGCTTTTTTTGGCGGACCTAGTTCAACAGGGCCACTCCAGGGTTGTCAGGCTGAATACGTGCGTGTTCCTTTTGCTAATCATAATTTAGTGACCATCCCTGAAAATGTTTCAGATTCTCAAGCGATTTTATTATCTGATATTTTTCCCACAGCCTATTTTTCTGCGGATATAGCTCAGGTAAAGACAGGTAATGTGATAGTTGTTCTTGGCTGCGGTCCCGTAGGGCAATTTGTCATTGCCAGCTGTAAATTATTGGGTGTAACAAGAATTATTGCAATTGATACTGTTCCTTCACGACTGGAAATGGCTCGAAAACAAGGTGCCGAGTGCATTGATTTTAACAAAGAAAGTCCCTTAACAGTCATCAAAGATTTAACAAATGGTGCTTTAGCAGATGTCGTCATTGATGCCGTAGGAATAGATGCTTATGCGCCCCATAAGGGGCCTGGCGAAGAAGAAGCCTCTAGAAGAAAAAATGAATTTCAAGAAGAAGTTGTTAAACTTGTGCCAGCTATTAAAAACGATGGACAAAATTGGATTCCAGGAAACGCACCAAGTTATTCATTACGAGAAGGTGTCGAATTAGCGAAGAAATGCGGAACAATTTCTATTATAGGTGTTTATCCACCTACATTTATGATTTACCCCATAGGAAAAGCAATGAATAAAAATTTAAAGATAGTTATGGGTAATTGTCCACATCGTGCTTATATTCCAAAGCTTTTAACAATGGTGCAGGCAGGTTTAATTGATCCCTGTGAAATTTTAACCCAACAAGAACCTTTACAAAATATTGTTGAAGCATATAAAAATTTTGACCTTCGTACGGAAGGTTGGGTTAAAGTCGCTTTGCAAACATGAAAGTTGATTAAATATGAGCTAAAGGTCCTGTTGTGTAATTAAGTAATATATTTTTTAATTGGCTTAATTGGATGGGATCTATTATTCTCTTATATTTTTCAATAAGTTTTCTTATAAAAAGAATAATATCTTGATCAGAAAGCATCCATTTGATAAACCGATTGTGAATGAAAATGTCGCAAATAGCTTCTAGTTGTTGCGGATTAAGCAGTATAAATTGATTGAGCTTTTTTACAATCCGGTGAATTTCAGAAAAAGTTTTAACTTGAGGAAGTTTTTTTAGTAAAAAATCAACTTGTAATTCCTCAATATTGTTCCCAGCCATTTCTATAGGGAAATGTTTTATTAGGAATGAGGACATACTTCTATATCCTAATATTTTAAAGGGGGTGAAAACATTTCTCTCCCACTCATCTTGTAGCTGCTCTTTAATGATAGAAGTATTTTTATAAAAATAATCTCCATGCGGTGAAATTAGATGTAAATCACATTCAATATTTTCTAAAAGCATTTGCCAGTTTAATATTTCTCTCTTAGTCAAATGGTCTTCATGTTTTGAAAAAATTTTTAAAACATCTTTCTTTGTTAAATTAATAACATTAGAAGCTCGAAATATTTCCAATAAAATACTATCTATTTCTGCGATCGGTGTGTTTGAGTTTTTTTGATTTGAAATAAATTGTGAGAAGTTAGTGAATTTTTTATATCTAACCGTACAATTATTTTTGAAATTTTTGCATTTTAAAAATAAATTTCTTCTTTTACAGAGAAAATCAATAATTACATTTTCGGTTAAATGAAGCCTAATTTTTTTTTGCATTATTAAATGTTTAATTTTATTTAAGTAGTTAATTTCATTTGAGAAATAGTAAAAATTTACGAAGATATCTGCGTCGATAAAAACATCCATGATTTAATTATCCTTCCATAAATAGGTGTGTTTAAAGCAGGATTATTTAAATTGAAGTCTTATTTAAACTATAGGAGTATAAAATGAGAGTTACAAATTAATAATAAAATATTAAAAGTTTAAATGCGTCTAACTATTTTCTTTAAATCATTCCAATGGAGAGTATTAATAACGTCGGTTTTTTCAAGCCATCCTCGACGTGCCTGATAAATTCCAAATTGCATATAGTTAAGTTCCCTTGTGCTATGTGCGTCGCTTGAAATAGCAACTTTTACACCCATTTCTTTAGTCATTTTGCAATAAATATCATTAATATCGAGACGATAAGGTTGTGAATTTAACTCAATAATGCAACCCCTTTCTTTTGCGGCCTTTAATATTTTTTCAAAGTTAATAGGATAGGGAGCGCGTGATTTAATAAGCCGCCCAGTGGCGTGACCAAATATGTTGAAATAAGGGTTATCCATGGCTTTTAAAATACGAGCTGTTTGTTTTTCTTCAGGAATTCTAAACTTAGAGTGAATCGAGCAAACAACAATATCCAGTTCTTTTAATACGTCATTTGATAAATCAAGAGTTCCATCTTCAAGAATATCAACTTCAATGGATTTTAAAATTAAAAAGTTAGTTATTTTAGAATTTAATTTATCAATTTCTTTTATTTGTTTTAATAGTCTCTTTTCATCAAGACCATTGGTTATTGCTAAACGTTTAGAATGATCAGTTATTGCAAGATACTCATATCCACGGTTAATAGCAGCTTGCACCATGGTTTCTAATGTTTCTTTTCCATCTGTTGCGTTCGTGTGAGAATGTAAATCCCCTTTGATATCACTCAATTGAATTAAATGGGGTAATTTATTTTTTGCCGCGGCTTCAATCTCACTTCTTCCTTCTCGTAGTTCAGGTTCAATATAAGAAAGCTTAAGTTTTTGATAAATCTCCGCCTCATTCTTACTTGCTATGCATTGCTCATCCTTAAAAAGCCCGTTTGGAGTAAGGGAGAAATTTTGGTTGGCTGCTTGATAAACTAAACTCTCGACATGCTTTTTGTTACCGGTATCAAATATTAGAGCGGCACCAAATGTATTTTTGGGAACAAAAGATAAGTTTAATTTAATTCCCGACCATACCCTTACTGATATATGAGCTTCATTTTGCGAAAAAACATCGGTTACCTCTTTGAAATTAATGAATTTTGAAATTACAAATTCAGGATTTTTTGCGATAACAAGGATATCAATTTGTTCCAGAACTTCTGTTTTCCGACGAAATTTTCCAGTCACGCAAAGGGCATCGCAAATTTCTTTTAGCTTCTGGGTAATAATCTCCACAATCGGTTGAGCATGGTATAGGCGAATAAATTGTTTTGGTTTTGGGTGTAAAATGTCGTTTTTTATTTTATTTTCTAATGAAGTTGTAAACCATTTAAACTGAGATAACTTGCCGTTTCTAATTGCATCAATTAATGCTTTTTTTGTTGTTATATTTAATTGTTTTAATGCTGCTATTCTTTTTTCCCCTAATCCATAGATTTCTTTTAATTCGTTAATATTTTTCTTGTTCTGTTTAATATTAATTTTTGGAATTTCATTTTTTTGTAAAATATAATGAATTGCCGAGGCGATGCCTTTTCCTATCCATGGGAGCGTTGTAATATCGAAATTATCTTCAACAAGTTTGGCTAGATTAGAATCTAGATTTAAAAGCGTACGAGCTGCTCTTCGATAGGCGCGGACACGATAGGGATTATCTCCCCCAGCTTCTAATATATCTGCAAATTTATAAAGACTATCAGCAATAAATTTATTTGATTTTTCCATTTCCTATCCGAAAAATTATTCCCTTATTTTTTATTATAGGTTTTACTAAAAAAGTGGAGTTTACTGGTACTGCAGGATGGTAATTGCTGATTGCCTATAATTATTAATAGGACATTAGTGTTTTATGTTTACTAAAAGGAGTTTGTAATGAGCATTTATACCTATTTAAAACAGGATCATCGTAATGTAGAAGACTTGTTAGAAAAAATCGAAAAACTCGATTATGGTCAAAAGGAACTGCGTGATCAATTATTTAATAAACTTAAAGAAAAAATTATTATTCATAGCAAGGCAGAGGAAAAAATTTTTTATTCCACATTGCAACGTTTTTCTTTAACTAAAGAAGAAATTAAACACGCTAAAGAAGAACATGCTGATGTTGAGGAAATGCTAGAAAGGCTCGCTGATAATAGTTTAGATGGCACAGCATGGACACAGCTTTTTAAACATATGGCTTCCGCATTAAGACATCATATTAAAGAAGAAGAAAGTCAGATATTTGAAGATGCCGAAGTGGAATTATCTCATGAAAGAGCGCAAAAAATGGAATTAGCTATGAGAAATGAAAAGCATAATATTGAAGAAAAAATTCATCTTCATCTTCGATAATTATGCTCATCAATTTCTCTTAAAGGTTTTACCTTTTTGCTTTGCTTCTAAAAGTGAGAAAGCTAACTCAATAGCATACGTAAAAATGCTCAGCGATTTGATGTTTCTTGACTTGATAGCTTTGCTATTTAATATCTTATTTAAAACAATTCGCAGCAGCTTTACTCTTATATAGCTGATAAATAATCTATAAAACATGTGATTTTTCCTTAATTAAACTACTCAAATAGTATAGATTATTTTTGACAATTAATTAAATAAAAATAGTTATATCGTTTTCATTATGAAGTTAGAATAACACCAACGAAAAATTTAATAGGAAAAGGCTGTTTTACCAATAAATCTTATTAACCCTATTCTCAGTGAGTTTGATTTGATGTTGGTTCTATCTTGGGTGATGGCTGCCTGCCTATGCGAGCAGGGCAATGTGTCATAATCCAAATACCTTGGGCGAGAAAATTGGATTTTGATTAAATAAGATGTGTTCCTGAAGTTTGTCACCTGCGCAGGCGGGTAGCCATTTCTGGTTTGTCCGAAACTAATATACTGAACAAATAATTATTTTGAATAGGCGATTAAGAAAAAAAATGAATAGAAGGGAGATGCTCCCTTCTATTCATTGACAAATTAGGCGTGTAGTTGTCTTTGAATATCTTGAGCTAAACGTAGATGTTGCTCAACATGGGCTCTAGAGATTTCTAATTGTCTTCTAACTGCTGGATTAGTTGCTTCAGTTAATAGCTTATGATTTATTAAATGTAGCGCAGCGGTATGATCTTTCACCATCGCAGCAATGTAAGCTTTGTCAAAATTATAGCCATTTAAACGATTTAAAGTGGCTAGTTCTTGTTTGCCTTTTTGCTTGAGCATCATTGCAACATTACCATTTGCGGGCGCTACGCCAATTCGTTTGCTTACATTTTGAGTTTCTTGTAAATTTGCACTGTGCGCTCTGTACATTAAAGTGGCATAATTTCTAACTGCTTGGTTAGAAGCTTTAGTTTGAGCCAAGGTCGCTGCAGCAATTTCATTTTGATTGAGAACTATTAAACCGCCTAAAATTTTCGCATCAACCTGTGCCTGTGCAGGGGTAACCACTGCTGTACCAGGAACAGCGTCATTGTAATAATCATTGTTATTTGTACATCCAGAAGCTAAAAGAACAGCGCCAACAGATAGTGAAAGAAGAAGTTTTGTTTTCATGTTGTCCCTTAATTTTGAGTTATCCTAAAGCGAAATTAGAATACAACATAAGTAAATAAAAAAATACTTAAAAAAATAAAAACAATATATTTTCTTTTTATCTGATTAATTTGTTAATTTTAAAGGAAAAAATATTATTTTTTTGATTCATTGTGTCCAATAATTATATAAATAATATTCTAATGAAAGTTTGATTATCAGTGCAAAAATGTTCTTAATTTTATGGTTTTGCTCCCATAATGCCTGTTGTGATTGAAAATTTTATTTTGAAAAACCTATTCACTTTCATTACGTTAAGAGTATATCTCATTTGTTTCTATTGCTCTTCTTGTAATTTTGTCCTATTCCTTAATAAGGAACCTTAATATATTGATGCGTATTAAGAGGGGGATTTTCGGAGGCGTTTTTTTATGGAAAATCAACGAGAAAATGACAAACCCAATCAATCTACTAAAAAAAATTATAATGAAATTAGACGACTAGATTATAAGCGTTCCAAATCTAAGAGAAGTCATTCTAAAATTATACTTCCAGATGAACCACAAATTGAAAACCCGGCTCAGCCAGGTGTGGTTCCTGTAAAGCCTCGTTAATGATTCATCCCAATTTTTAAATGGATGTCACTAATTTTAACAACTAAAGGAGATAGTCATGCCACAGGGAGATAAATCAAAATATACTGATAAGCAAAAGCGTCAGGCACATCATATTGAAGAAAAGTATCGTAAAGAAGGTGTTTCTAAAAATGAAGCTGAGGAAAGAGCTTGGCGTACGGTAAACAAACAAGATAAAGGAGGAAAAAAAGGATAGTGATAGTTTACTTAGGCAATATGAAGTAACAGAAAAAATTTTACTAACTCTATAAGGAGATAATCATGAAAGGGATTCTAACTTTACTTGCAAGTAGCGCATTATTTTTGCTTGCTTCTGTAAGTTATGCAACAGACACGACGACAACAACAACGACGGCTCCTGCAACGGGAACAACAACAGTCGGAACTTCACTGGATAATAACTGGACCTGTTCAACAAATGCTAGCAGCAGTTCTGTAGCAGCTGATCAAGCCGCTGATAAAGAGATGAGTGAAACTAAAAAATCTGCGGCAGATGCATTTGCTTTTGCAACAAAAAATTGTCGTGATTGCACAAAAATTACTTGTGAGTATGATGAATAAGCCATTGCTTAGCCTAAACTAATCCCTGTTTTCAGGGATTAGTTATATCTACATAGTTCCCTAGAGAATTACATCCCTACATAATTAGGACCACCACTTCCTTCAGGTGCCTGCCAAACAATATTTTGGCGTGGATCTTTAATATCGCAAGTTTTGCAGTGAATGCAATTTTGGGCATTGATTTGTAATCTTGGACCTGCTTCTTCCTGAATAATTTCATACACTGCAGCAGGGCAATACCTTGTTTCTGGTGAAGCGTATTGTTCATAATTAACGTCAATGGCAAGTTTTGCATTGCGCAGTTTCAAATGAGAGGGTTGATTTTCTTCATGGTAGGTGTTTGATAAATAAACGGAAGATAACCTGTCAAAAGTTAAGATGCCATCAGGCTTGGGATAGTCAATTTTTTTAGCTTTTGCGGCAGGTATTAGCGTTGTATGATCTTCATGATTCTTCATTGTCCACGGTGATTTGCCAAACGTAACATAAGTTTCAAAGGCAGCATTTGCTAACCCTAGCCAAAGGCCGTAGCGAAATCCGGGGCGAATATTTCTAACTTGATATAATTCTTTTGCGAGCCATGAAGCTTTCATTTTTTCAGGGTAAGCTTTTAATTCGACAGGGGATTGTTCTTCCGTTTGACTTAGAGTTTCAAAGCAAGCTTCTGCTGCAAGCATTCCTGATTTCATTGCAGCATGGATCCCTTTAATTTTGGGAACATTAAGAAAACCTGCGGCATCACCAATAAGAACACCTCCAGGAAAAGACAGCTTGGGAATGGATTGCCACCCACCTTCATTAAGAGCTCGAGCGCCATAACCTAGACGTTCCCCATTTTCTAATAGGTTGCGCACCATCGGATGCGTTTTAAAGCGCTGTAATTCACCAAAGGGATTTAGCCAAGGATTTTTATAATCTAAACCAACGACAAAACCAATAGCTACACGGTTTTTAGAGAGATGATAAATAAATGAGCCACCATAGGTTGTATTATCCAAAGGCCAACCTAACGTATGAATAACAGTACCTGGCTGATGCTTTTCAGGGGCTACCTGCCATATCTCTTTAATTCCAATCCCATAGGTTTGAGGCTGAACATTGTCTCGCAAATGAAAACGTCGCATTAAGTTTTGGCTAAGTTGCCCACGGCAGCCCTCAGCAAAAAGCGTTTGTTTGGCATGCAAATGCATACCAGGTTGATAATTAGCCGTTTTATTACCCGCCTTATCAATTCCCACATCGCCTGTAGCAACACCAATGACCTCGCCATGAGTGTTGTAAAGAATTTCTGTCGCTGCAAATCCTGGGTATATTTCACAGCCTAAATTTTCAGCTTGAGTCGCAAGAAATTGGCAGAGCTCTCCTAAACTAATAATATAATTTCCATGATTTTTCATTTGCCTGGGGGTGGGGAGTCGGTAGGCTCGTTTGCTGGTAAGAAAATAGAAAGCGTCCTGGGCAACAGGAGTATCAAGCGGTGCTTCTTGCCAATTTTGAGGTAATAATTCTTGTAAACTTTTTGGTTCAAGTACTGCTCCGGAAAGAATATGAGCCCCTACCTGAGCACCTTTTTCAAGAATGCAAACACTTAGATCTTTATTATTTTTTGCAGCTAACTGTTTAAGCTTAATAGCTGCAGACAAACCAGCGGGACCTGCACCGACAATGACGACATCATATTCCATTGTTTCGTGTTGCACACCAACTCCTTGAGGATCAAAAAAGGAAAAATGATCGCTTTTCTTTGACTTAAGATCAAGTTTCTATGAAGGACTGAGGAATAGCTAAAAAAATGGTATATTTTTATTTTCCTTCTTGTATACTGATAATCCTATTTGTCTTTCAAATAAACTTATGCGCTTACCCAAAATTCTCACAGCAGTTTTTTATCGCAAGTTAGATGGCTTCTCACCAGTTAGAGATTGGCTAAAATCATTAGGTAAAGCTGATAAAAAAATTATTGGTGCGGATATCCATGATGTGGAATGTTATTGGCCTGTAGGTATGCCAAAAGTAAAATATTTGCAAAACAGATTATGGGAAGTTCGTTCCAATGTTACGGAAAATAAAAGTGCCAGAATTTTTTTTACCACAAAAAAAGAAAACATGGTTTTACTTCACGGCTTTTTTAAGAAAAGCCGCAAAACCCCGCAAAAGGAACTTGATATAGCCCTTGAGCGAAAGAATGATGTTTTCAAAGGCGGGGGATTATAAAATGAATGATTATATTGGTGCGTCATTCGATGATTTTCTCGAAGAAGAAAATTTAATGGTGGAAGTGAAGGCTTTAACTATCAAACGAGCTCTTATAAAACAGACCTTGGAATATATTAAACAACATAAATTGACCAAAGCCGAATTCGCAAAAAAAATGCAAATAAAGCTTTTACAGCTTGATAGATTTTTAGATACAGAAAATAGTAACTTAAGTTTAAAAAAACTTATTGGACTTGCGAAGGCAATGGATAAGCAGATAAAGATTAGCTTCGTTGATTAGCTTATCGTCATTCAACCCACAAATTATTTTGTTTATGCCACTCTTCAATTGACAAGGGTGGATATTCCTTATAATGAATTTCTTTCGTACCCTGAGGAATTTCACACCAGTTGGCTGCATATTCAAGCATCATATGAATAGTTTGTGGTGCCTTTGGTAATGGAGTATCGATGATTGAGGCAAAGGGATGAATTAATTCAGGCCAATTAGGGTCAGAAATCCATAAACAACTTCCACAATGTCTGCAAAAATGACGCCGTGCGGAGCTTACTTCTGAATGATTATTTGAAGTAATTCGTGCTTGATAAATGGAAATAGAATCATCTCCTTTTACTTTTAAACTCTTAGCCAGCGCCATGATATTAATTGCATAGCCGCCACCTCCTGCAGTTTTACGACAAATTGAGCAATAGCAACGCATGTAAGGATAAGGGGTATGGGTTTGACAACTAAACTGAACAGATTGGCAGTGACAAGATCCTTGTAATTCCATATTAATCTTTTCCATTGATTGATGGACTACATGCCAGCTCAGCTGACATGTAGCAATTGCAAAGGACTAACGACCATTACCTCCCATGCCGCCAGTTCCAGCATAGCCTCCAGGACCGCCTCCACCATAATCGTCTCCCGAAGCTGGCTTTGTTGTGGTTTCAGAGCATGCAGTTAGGCAGGTTGAAAGACCAAGCAGGGTTAATAAGATGAATACAATAGCTATCCTTGTCCTTCTCATATTGAGCTCCAGATTGGATTGAAATTAATTAAGTTTTTGATGATGTTTAGTGTACGCTAGTTACTTGTAGAAATCATTACATAATTTTCGCTCACACAGCGAATGGGCAACCTATTGCTAGGAAGAAAAGTTAAAGCCGTCTAAACGTTTGGTTAGAACTCATAATGGCGATATTTGATAAGAGTAGCCTAAATTTATAAAGCAAGTAAAATTGCTTACCCCTCTGGAAAAAGATTCACAAATACCGTATAAAATGAAGATTGTCTCGTAGTATGAATTTTATTTGTGCAATTAACCAAAAGGATGAGAGCATGACAGGTCAAACGCGATTAATCGCGCTGGGGTGTGTTCTATCATTTAATGCCTTGGCAGGAACCTACTTACCAGCAATATCACTTGAAGAAGCCCAAGGTAATCGTTGGTCTATTATTGCAGGTTTAGGCTATGGGCAATATCAACATGTTTATAATGATGATGGTAAAACACCTTTGGGTCGCTTGGCTGTTGCAGCCGAGTTATTAACTACTGCCCAGACTGCTTTTGGGCTGGAAGTAGGGGTGCAAAATGGTAACCGTATGCGCGTAGCTCTTCCAGTCAATACCTTGGATATTTTGGGAGGAGTAGTAAAAACGACAGTAAAACCAATGCTGGATTTATTGCTTACTGCTAATACCACGCCTATCAACGAAAGTTTATTATTTACTCAGATTAAGGGTGGTATTGCTTATCGCCAATGGCAGATGGAGACAGACTGGATAAGTAATAAAACAGAGTTGGCCGGTGAGGTACAAGCCGGCTTTGGTTATCCGCTGACCGAGGTTACGAGTTTAAATCTTTTATACCAGGGAGTTTTTGGGGGTAATCCTAAGTTTCGTCAAAGTTCATTAGGCGATAGTTGGCACTTCTCAAGCATTCCTGTGCAGCATGGAATTTTGTTTGGCTTTTCTGTCATCGTTTAAACCTCAGCTGGTACCTCGGAAGATGTACCAGCAACTAATTGGGTTTTATCTTTTTTTAATCCCAAAAGCCAATAAAAAATAATCTTTTTGTTTTTAATTTGTTCTAATTGAGCGTGTTTATGTGTAAAATATTGCTCACATCTGAAGATGTCTTTATTACAAATCCTGATTTAGCAAGAAAAAGAGAGGTGTTTTTCCATGAGAGCTGGTGAATATTATGCTGGTGGTTTAAATCTCCAATTTTTTCAAAATTATGAGTTTGAAGAACCGGCAATTAATAATTCCAGTGAAAATGCAGCCATTATTGCCAGAAATGCTCTGCGGATTTTAATGATGGGGTGGCGGCATGATTGGCAGCAAATTATCTCAACGAAAACTCTGAAGGCCATATTTATTCAGCGTGATAGAGAGCTGATGCAAGGCATGCGTTTAGCTTTTCAGCAAGGTTTTCATCATATCTATGAACAATTAAGAGAAAATAAGAATTTAACAATAGAACAACGTAGACAGGCAGAACTTTATATTAGCAACTGTCTAACCCTGCTTCCATATAGTGATATTAATCCCTATGAATCCGTGGCTGTACCGCAATGGATCAATGGGGAATGGCGGCTAGTGGATTACAAAGTGACTTCTATTGAGTTGACGCCTACAAATGGTTTTAAAAAATTATTTATCAATGATGAAGATAGAGTTTTCGCCTATGGTTTAGAGCCTATTGCCGACGATGAAGCAGAACCTCATCTCATCTTTATGGGAACAACTTATCCAGCTGGGCAGGGTTTTATTACGCAGGTGAATACTGACTTAGAGGGTTTTGAAACAGTTGGTAATACACTTTATCGTAGCGGACGTCCAAGAATTTTAAATTGGCTTAATAAACAAACTAAAAAAATTCATTGTTGTGGCACCAGTTTGGGAGGTTCACTATCGTTGCTATTAGCAATTGATCAAGGAGATAAACTATCTCGAGTGGATGCACTTAATCCTGCCGGTCTTTATGATTCTTGGTTTATTAGAAATCATCTCGATAAATGGAATGAATTAAATGATAAGCCTCAAGTTATTATACAAAAACAAGGAAATGATCCTGTTTCGCGATTTGGTATTTGGAAGCCTGATTGGGATGTCATTCATGTTATTCCTCCTGCAGACAAGCAAGGACCTAATCAATTCGTGGATCATGCTCTTAATTATGCCGGTTTTGCCGAGACGCAGTTTATTGGTATTGATACAGTCATAGACAATGAAGAGCACCGACGACGAAATTTTTTTCTTTATACGTTGGCTCGTGGAATTGCCTATTATTGCGGCCTGGTGCCTCATCGTTATCTCATTCTTCCTTGCTGGCGTTATGTAAGCACTCATAAAATTCAGTTGGCATTAATAGGTGCCTTGATTGTATTGTTTGCTTTATTGCCGATGGTTATTCCCGGCATGGTGATGCCATTCCTGGGGTTAACAGCTGTGCTTATTAATGCATTTGTATCAGGGATCACGTTAGGATTTCTAATTGATAAAGTATTTTGGTTTTTGCTTGACAATCATAGGGGAGAAAACTCCTCGGACCTTGAAAAGTTTTTAAACTGGCTGTTAACTCAGTCAAGTTTCATCCTTACTGCTGTCTCTTTGTTAGCAGTGGGCATAGGAGTTACCGCAGCCTTTTTATTTATGGGGCCTTTGCTAATTCCCTCCATTCTTTTCGCGGTTGCAGGTTTGACTGCGGTAGGTTACGCAGCCTATATAATGAGTGGCGTACTTAATACAGTGTTTGGTAGTGAAAACATTGCTCCAGCAGCGTGTCATAATCCTTTCCTCGCTAGAAATCAGTCACTTGATATCTACAAGAATGAACAAGAGATGATTTTTAGTTTGCAGGAGTTGCATGAATATTATTATGCGAAGCGAGTTCTATTGAAAGGAAAGTCATTAATTCCTGAATCAAATGAGTCTGGCAAGGACAAATTCGGTGGAAAATCTAAGAAAGAAATTCTGCAAACTGCAACAACAGATGAGCCCACGGCCGCAATAAAAGTAAAAGCATCAAAAGCTAAAGTTTATGACATGAAACAAACGGTGCAATTATTGCGACGAATAGGCTTGCATTCTTCGCCTAATAAATTGAAAGAATTATTAGAAGAAAATCAGGAAAATTATACAAGAGGGAAGGCTTGTCCGGCAGCTTAATTTTTTTTTCATTACGCCATTCCAACGTTGTTCTCCGTTATCCCGAGCGCCCCCACGTCATCCCGAGCGTAGCGAGGGATCTCCCGGCACGGGCATAATCTTAAAGTAGCAATGAAATAAATCATTAGATTAAGAATTCAATTCATTAATCAATTCTTGGGTCGTCAATGGCAAAGGAGCCGCATTGCATGGAGATCCCTCGCTACGCTCGGGATGACGGGGTGCTCGGGATGACGGGGTGCTTGGGGTGACGGGGTGTTTGGGGTGACGGGGGTGTTTGGGGTGACGGGGGTGTTTGGGGTGACGTCGGGGCGCTTGGGGTGACGTGGGGCGCTTGGGATTGTGAGGGCATTTGAGGTGACGTGAGGGCGCTTCAGGTGGCGAGGGCTCGAGGGCGTTCGGGATAGCGTGAGGGGCGCTCGTGAGGATGCGAGGGTTACAAGTTGAAACGAGTGAGGCACCTCACCACAGACAGTTATTTTACTTTGAAAGATAAGCATTTAAACTGGCTATATCTTTAATAACCTCCGAGCATTGATGTCCCTGACAAATATAAGCACAACATTCCCCTTGTGTTTTTTTAGCCTCGAGTGCTTCGGGAAGTACTAGCGCTTTACCTGGGATAGCAAAGGTATAATTATTAATCCCTTTTGCTAAGTTCTGCCAAATTTTAGCAGTCTCTTTTTTTCCTCGAATAATAATAATTTCCGGTGGGATTAAAAAATCACGTAAACCTAATAATAACGAACAATGTTCGGCCGGATAGCGAATCAATAACGACCAGGCGGATTTTAATGTTTGTTCAGCGGCTTTAATATAGCGCATGTCATCCAATAAATGACCCAAGATCAGTAAGGCGCGTACTAAAATACCGTTTCCTGAAGGGGTGGCATCATCCATCATTGGCTTGGGGCGATATAGCAACTTTTCATGATTGTCGGCAGTAAAAAAGAATCCTCCGAATGTTTCATCAGAAAAATAAGTTAAAACTGCCTCAGCAATTTCGGTGGCGAATAGTAAATGCTCCGTGTTCCAGGAAACTTCTAATGAAGTTAGCAATGCATCCAATAAAAAGGCATAGTCGTCTAAATAAGCTAGAAGATAAGCATTGCCGTTTTTATAGCTTGCCAATAGCTGTTGATTATTCCAAAGCTTTGTTTGAATAAAATTAATCGCTTGTTGTGCGGAGTTAATATAATTTTCGTCTTGGAGATGATTGCCTGCCAGCAGCATTCCTTTAATCATCAATGCATTCCAGGACGTTAAAATTTTTTCATCTCGAAAAGGATGAGAGCGCTGGTTACGAGCCACAAGTAGTTTATTTTTTGCAGAGGTGAATAGTTTTTGTGCATTCGCTAGAGGAACCTTTAAGTTTTTACTGGTTGCTTCTAATGATTGTGCAACGTAAAGATGCCAATGCGCATCAAAGTTAGGTGCTTTGTTTAAACCGTAGTGCAAAGAAATGACATCGTATTCATCTTGAGTTAATAGGGTTTGAATTTCAGTTTTGCTCCATCGATAAAATTTACCTTCCTCACCTTCCGAGTCGGCATCTAGACTGGAGTAGTAACCGCCTTCTGGGGATTGCATGGTGGTTATCACCCAATTTGCAGTTTCAGAGATAACCTGCTTGAAAAAGGGTTCTTGTTTGGCGGCAAGAGCGTAGAGGGTTAACAATTGGCCATTGTCATAGAGCATTTTTTCAAAATGCGGAATAGTCCATTTTCTATCTACTGCATAACGAAAAAAACCGCCAGCCAACTGATCATAAATACCACCATTGGCGATATGTTTTAAGGTGGCTAAACCTAAAGGTGAAGGGCTTCTTAAGAGATACTCTAATTTACTCGCTTGGGGAAATTTGGGCGCGCCACCAAATCCGCCATATTGCTCATCATAATTTTGTTCTAAGGCACTTAAAGCAAGCTGTAGGGGCTGAGCATTTAATTGCAATGCAAAAGTTTTATTCTGCTGCTGTAAAATTCTTTTTAACTCAATTCCTTGTTTTAGAATGTCCTCTTTCTGGTGTTGGTATAAATTAGCCATAATCTGTAAGACTTTTCTAAAGCTTGGCATTTGGTAACGTTCTTCAGGTGGAAAATATGTTCCACTAAAAAAAGGAGTTAAATCCGGTGTTAGAAAAATCGTAAGTGGCCAACCTCCACTTTGTTGACTTAAATAATAGTGAGAGGTTTGATAAACCTTGTCTAAATCAGGACGTTCTTCTTTATCCACTTTTATATTAATAAACAGTCGATTCATTAAAGCGGCTGTTTCTTGATCCTCAAATGATTCGTGAGCCATGACATGACACCAATGACAAGCGGCATAACCAATGGAAAGTAAAATAGGTTTATTTTCTTTTTGTGCTTTAGTAATCGCTGTTTCGCCCCACGGATACCAATCAACTGGATTATAAGCATGCTGTTGTAAATAAGGGCTATTTTCGTGGATCAGGTGATTGTGCGGCTGACTAGACATAATGAGTCTTATAAAAATTAGATTGATATTCTTACTATAGCAAACTTCAAATTGAGATTATGCGCTGAAACTATCCAAAAATTCTTCTGCATCACTCGAATTATTTGGCAAAGGTTGATGCAAGATTTTATGCATCAACCTTTGCCAAAAGATTATTGACCAGTTGTAGACGAAGAAGCAGGCGTAGTGGGGGTTGTCGTTGTAGTAGTTGTCGTTGTCGGTGCAGTTGAGGGTACTAAATATTTTTTAGCAAAGTCTGTACCTATACATTCTCCAATCTTATGTCCCCAAGTATTTGCGCTGTCTGTATTAAGGGTTGATGGCAAGCTTGCATAAAACTCATTTTGACATTTATCAAAACTTGGTGGGATTAAAGTAATGCATTTTGCATTATCAATATTGCGCTCCTCAAATTTCTTTTTAAGAGAAGCATCATCAAAGAAACCTTGACAGATCATGGTTGGCGCTAGTGTCTTAAGTTGACTTAACCATTGATCTTTAGGTATTTCGGTTGGTTGAGAACTGGAGCTTGTGTTACTCGATTGGCTTGAGTCGCTTGTGGGACTTGCACTGGTGCTTCCTTGAGGGGTGCTAACCAGATATTTAGTCGCAAAATCCGTTCCAATGCATTCGCCGATAGTGTGTCCCCATTTAGAGGCACTCTCTCTATTCATTGTTGCAGGGAGTCCTGAATAATATTGAGTTTGACATTTATCAAAGCTTGCCGGAATTAATGACATACATTTGTCATTATCAATTTTTAATTCTTCCATACGCTTTTTGAGTGAAGCATCTTCAAAAAATCCTTGACAGATGACACTAGGGGCAACAGCTTTTAACTTTCCTAACCAATCATCTTTGGTCATTTCTGTTGGGGATGGAGATGAGGATGTAGCTGCAGCGGCCAATCCTTGTAAAGGTAACACAACTATTCCAAGAGCGACTATAAGCTCTAATTTAGATTTTTTTGCCATTTTGTTTATTCCCTTAATCATCATGTACTCTACAAGAATAGACAAAAAACTTTATTTTTACTAAATATAAATGCACTTATTATTTGATTATTGGAATATTTACTTTTTTTTGATTTAAAATTATCCACGATGACATTATAAAAACTTTTTTTTTCAAAATACGATTTCGCTATGCAAAAATTATCACGTGAATTTTATGACAGAGACACTGTTACAGTCGCTAAAGATCTATTAGGAAAATATCTAGTTCACCACATTAATGGTTATGAGCGTATAGGTAAAATTGTTGAGGTTGAAGCTTATTTAGGTGAACATGATCTCGCTGCTCACTCTTCAAAAGGATTAACACCTCGTACTCAAACGATGTTTGGCCCACCTGGTTATGCTTATGTTTACCTTATTTATGGTATTCATCATTGTGTGAATGTTGTTACAGAGCAGGAGGGTAATGGTTCTGCCGTACTATTACGTGCATTAGAACCTGTTAGCAATGTTACAGGACGTACGCAAGGTCCTGGTTTACTATGTAAAGCTATGCAAATCGATAAACAATTAAATGGTCATGATCTTCTAAGTGATAATTTTTATCTTGCAGGAGTAGAGGATGAGCCGCGTATTACCATCTTGAAAAGACCACGTGTTGGGGTTGATTATGCCAAGCACTGGGCTAAAAGATTATTACGATTCTATATAAAAGATAATCAATTCGTTTCAAAATTATAGATATCAATTAACCAACCTTAGTCATAGTAAATATCAGTAGTTCAAGGCGCAAATTTTAATAAATCTACAATCGAGCCATTTTCATGAATTTGTTTGATTGCCTGAGCAAACAAAAAAGAAGCATCAAGGACGATGACTTTTTCTTTCAGTAATTTTTTTTGCAAACGAAATGGCGGAATGCTATTGGTAATGATAAGTTTTTCTATTTGCGGATTAGCAATAATTTCATTCGCTTGACCTACAAAAATGCCATGACTGGAGCAAACAAAAATTCGTTTGACCCCTTTTTTATGTAGTGCATCAATGGCAAGCTTAATGGTGTTACCTGTGCTGATAATATCATCAATAATAACAACAACTTTGTGTTGGATTTCACCAATGATTTCTTGACTACTGCTAACAATCTCCAGGTTTCTTTCTTTATCCAGCACAGCTTTGCCAATTTCGCGATGAAGAAGTCGTGAGAGGGTATCTCTTAAATGCTCTGCTCGTTTAATACCACCGGCATCAGGCGAGAGAATAGTTATTTCCTCATCCTTTATTATGCTTGCCAAGTAAGGTGCAAATAGTACGCGTCCTTCCAAATGTTCGGTTGGAATTCGGAAAGCGTTTTGGAAAGCAGCCAAGTTATGAATATCTAAAGTAAGAACCCTGTCTGTGCCAATGGTTTCAAGTAATTGCGCTACGTATCTTAACGTTAAGGAATCTCTCGGTTGAGTCCGGCGATCTTTGCGAGCATAGGCAAAATAGGGCGCGACAACTGTTATTTGTTTGGCAGAGGCATCTTTAAGTGCGCCAATAAAAAATAAGAGTCGGCAAAGTTTGTCATTGATACTCTGGGAATTATCACTGAACAACGATTGAACTATAAAAACTTCTCGGCCTCTTACATTGTCAAGAGGGCGGACATTATGTTCTCCATCCTCAAATTCTTTTTCTTCATGAGAAGATAGCTCAAAAAGGTTTAAATGAGTGGCTATTTTTTTACCCCATTCCAGTGAGCCATCAAGTGCAAAAAGCTTAATATCCATGCTAAATTCCTTGTTTTAAAACAGGATAAATTTTATCGGCTAATGCCTTATTTGCAGCTAAAAAACTATCTTTAATGATTGTCTCACCTTGAGAGTAAATAATAGGCTTTCCTGAGGAAAGAAGCACTTTACCTCCAGCCTCCTGAAGAATAATTTGAGGACCACAGAGATCCCACAGATGACAGTGTCCTGAGAAATTGAAATAAAGATCAGCTTCACCTGTAGCTATTTTTCCAAGTTTGAGTCCTATTGAACCATATTGGAATGTTTTATTAATACCAAATTGTTTCGCTATTTGCTGGGCTTTAGAGCTCCAGTGATTACGAGACTGAATTAAAATTGCCTTTGTAGGATCGGAAATGGAACGGGTTCTAATAGGGGTGGTTTTTTGAGAACGAATGTGACATGCTCCCTTGCTTTTGATGGCATAGTAAAGTTCATTCGCATCGGGTTGATAAACAATTCCCAGATGTGAAGTACCATTGATGGCAAGGCCGAGCATAATTGACCATTCACGACTTCCTGTAACAAAATCTTTTGTTCCGTCAATAGGATCGATAAACCATATTCTCTTTGCTGCAGAGTTTTTTTGAGGCAGAGGTTCCTCTTCAGAAATGATAATATCATCGGGAAAAGCATGCGTTAATTTTTCTACAATAAATTTACTAGCCGCTTTGTCTGCGTCCGTGACTAATCCTAAATGGGGACCTTTGTTATAAACTTGAAATCCATTCGTGCGAATTTTTTGTACAAGCTCGCCTGCCTGATAGCTAAGATCGAGTGCTAAGGCGAATTCCTTATCTAACGAATTAACCGACTCATGTTCACTAGGATTTTCTTTTGATTCATCCATCCTCTTACCTTAAATAGTTACCTCCGGGACGCTGATATTAAAGTCTAATTCCTAAATCTCCGATATATCAAGAGTATTTTGGCTGGTAGTGAGGGAATTAATCGATAATTTTTAATTAAATTGTTGATGCAGTTGTTGGTTTATAAGTTGCCTATATGTATAATTATTATAATCATTGAATTTTTTTAGAGTCATTCTTAAATGTTTAGAATGCTGCATGCCTATCAAAGAAACGCGGAGTTCTTTCATTCCAGTTTTTGCCAATTAGGTTTGGCTGAACAATGCAACACTATCCGTTCTAATCTTTTGATAGCAATTACCAATGAAGAAATATTTTCAAAGCGACTAACCTCGCAATTAAAGCCCTTTGTACCAGGAGTTCCTTATCACGTTAATTCGGATGATCCCGAGCAAATTGTTATCATTAAAAAAGTGATGAATATTCTCTATAACATGGAGACTATTTTTACTGAAATTGAAGAGTTAGACATCAATTCAGAAGATTATCTTGCAGAAGCTCCTCTTGCAAAAAATATTTACCATGCTCTTATGCAGGCTCAGGACGCATGGCAATTAATTGATACTGGTGGTGTTGCAATTCAGACAATCTTTGGACCTCAATTAGAGCGATTAAAACCAAGACTTGATTTTGCTACAGAACGATTGCAACAATTTTCCAGTAGCGCAAATAAGTTAGAAGAAAGAGTGGTAGAAACAACTGCCAAGGGAATTAATCTTCTTCCAACAGAACAAAAGACAAAAGAGGAAGTGGGGTTTGAACAGTTAGCTCAAACGGTTTTGAATATTCCGGTCTATTTCAAACAATTACAACGTATTATTGAAAGCGAATCATTATTCCCAAGTGAAAAAATAACCACATCAGAAGCTTATCAGCAGGTATTAGAAGTCAAAGCCAAAAAAATTGCTCATAACATGGAACAAATGACAACCAGAACAGGACTGTCACTGGCTTATAAGTATGCGCAAGTGATTAAAAAAATTGGTGTTCATGGAACTGATTTTATTAATGCTGGGTCTCCCTTAACCAAAACAGCCTATCTAAAATCCGTTGAAAAATTGCAGCAATTCAAACATCAAATTTTGCCAGAGGTTATTGCAGAATTAGAGTCTCTTGAGGAAAACCTCGGCCTTATATCAGGTACATTGACGGAACCAGCGCTATCTGCAGCACTTAATTACTACAAAAGTATGACTAAAGTGGTTGAAAAAATTGGCTTTGCCGTAGAAAAAATAGAAACTGTAGAGTCTGGGATGAATAAATGGTATGGGAAAGCTGGCCAGGCCATACTTCTGGGCAAGGTGAAGAAAGTGAATACAGGACCTGTCTTGGAGCAGGATGAAGAAGTTGCTGTTTTGATGGATGATGTTTTTAGGGAACAGAGAAGAAATTTGCAGATCCAACGAATAAATAACTCTAGAGCACATTTACATGAAATATCTCAAAGCGAGCAGGCTGCTACTGCTTTTTTTCAAAAAGTATTCTCTTTAAATACGGTGTATAGTAGTCGCTCGTTTTCTAGAGTTTCCGTTGAGGATAGACAGGAATTAGCTTATTTATATAAACAATTTCAACCCTGTCTTGCTGCCCAAAATCCCGAGCTGGATACTAAAATTGTCAATTTTCTTAATTTAAACGCAAAAGAGAAGGAAGAATTTCAAAAAGAGAAGCAAAGTTTGTCGACTATTTCTTACTTGTGGGGGGGCGTTTCTAATTTAGTTTCCACCACAACTGCAGTTGGCACTGCATTTACCAGGACAAATGAATTCAACATGGTTCTGGAAGGACAAGCAAAGGTTATAGAGGCTCTACAAAGAGAAAAAGCGACCGAAAAGCAACGCATTGCTTTTATTGAAGATAGTATGCAGCATGTTGAAAAATCAAATTACGTTAAGAATGGCAATAAAACGGTACTTAAAGAAATCACTTCTTTGCCTAAATGGCGAACTTTTGCAGATGTACCAGGAGAATCAGCCCAGGAGCTCCGTAAAAAAATTATTTTGATTGATAACGAATTGGATGAAGTTAATCAAGCTTTGCAGGCATTTGATGCATTTACTCACAAATTAGAACAACTAAATGTTGATTCCTTAAATCCTTTTCCCATTGTTTTAAACAATTTAAGTACAGAGGAGAAAGAATTACTGCGTAGTGAATACAAGAAGTTTCAAAAATTCATTTTCTATTTGAGTAAGGAGAATTCTGACTTAGTGGCATTTGACACTCAGCTAGTCAACGCATTGGGAGATATACAAGAGGATGAGTCTGTGGAAAAATTAACCAATGCCAACGTGTTTGCTGCAAAAAATGCCATAAAAAATTATCTGCTTGCTTTACAGACTAAATCTACAAGAGATAAGGAAGACTATTTAAAGTTGGAAAATGCGGCAAGCAAAAAGTCTTCTGCTTTAATTGAGTTGCAACCTGTTGCTGCTAAAAAGAAAACATTATTAGCTATAGCCAAAGAACTTAAGTTATCAGCTAAGCTCGAGGATTATCTTCACAAAAAATTAATTCCTAATCTACAAGAAAATCTTTCTCAACAAGTATTGTATGAGCTTCATTTAAATAGCATGAAACTTCCTTATCCAACCCCCCATCTTGCCCCAAGGCAAGTTGCTTTGTACATGAATGTAATCAATGCATTTTATTATTTACAACAAGGATTGGCAAAATTAGAGGAAGCTACTTCTCATAAAGGTAGTAAGTATGCCATATCTCAAGCTTATTCTCTGGGAAAACTAGGAAAGGAAATTGGTACATCCATTTATCAGGCTGTGCTTGCAATAAATGGGATTAAAGGTAATTCGCAGTTAAATGAAATTCTCAATCAGGGATTAGAGCTTATTGAGCCGCTTAAAAAAATTCCATTATTAGGTTCTTATTTTGCTGTAGGGTCGCAACCGGCAAAACCTGATAAAAAACAAGAACGAATGGATAAAGTTACTAAAGCATTCGAAGAGTTTCAATTGTCATTAGTTAATTTGGTAAATGGTATCAGTGCGCAACAGTTACCTGAACAGTATGCTGACCTGAGAAAAGAATTTGAAGAAAAGTGGTTAGGGCAGCTTGCTAGCATTGAATATTCTTTAGAAATGGAAGAAGGAACTCTTGTTGGAAAATGTCAAAGCATTCTGGAGGCTACTGAAATTGCAATTAAACAAGAGGTAGAGGTACTTGATCCCATTTTAGGTCAAATTGTACACCCTGAATGGGAGACAATGAGCAAAATTTATGACCAACTTGAAGAAAAACTTAAAAAAATTGATCCCTATGCGCCGCTAGATTCTTCTGTGAAAGCTGAAATACTCGCTTTATATGATGAGTTAAAACCCTATCTTGATAAACTTGATGACTCAAAATTTACAACAGATTTTATAAGTAACATAACAAGTGTTGAAGATTTGGATCTAGCGGTAAGGAAATTACTGGATACCGAATCGAAGTTTAATCCGCCTGGTATTTGGGGGGAGATGCAACATATTCTTTATTTCGAGACAGATTATGCGGATTCAATTGTTCAAGAGAGAATAAAAAATCTCTATAAGCAATTACAACCCTATTTGGAACAGGTAAATCCCATTTATAAAGACAATAACTTTATTAATAATCTAAATAGCTCTGCTGATTATGAAAATGCACTTATACAAATCGTTAACCACGATGGAAAAAAGATGGTCGCGCTTTTAAATAAACAAAAATTAACGCGCTCTCAATCTATTCTCCTTTCTGCGACACACCAACTTCAATCCTTTGCAAAACAAACTGAAGCTCTTTTTGTAGAAAAAACCACAAAAAAAGAGCCAGAAAAATCGGAGGTCCAGGATTCGCAAAAGTCCGTAGTAATTAGACAAATTGTCGAAGGTCTTTATGGACTTCAAATGGAAATCCAGAGATTACGAGAAAAGAAGAATAATGGCGAAACCGGAGCGCAGTCGTCCGCTTCTGCGGAATTTAATTTAAATGAATTAGAATTGTCACTGCAGGTACTGGCAGATATGAGTGATGAAATTGATAGTGTGGTGGCAGCTATCGCTGAAGTTGATTTCAAACCAGTGCAAATAGGAAATTTCTTAAATGCAATTAAAACACTGCAGACTTTATTAATTAACGCGGGTGCTGAAGGTCATGATTTAATTATTGAAAGGTTAAAGGATATTCGTACTGAATTTGGTGCCGAAATTCTTATGCAAGCTGATGAAGTTGAAGTGACGCTTGGATTAAAGCCTGGCGTTTTAACCTCAAAAATCAGTCATAAATTTGATGATTTTTATAATAAATTAGCCAAAAATATATCGGGAGTGGTGGGGCAGAATATCCTGGTTTTTTCTTTAGATACGACTCCCACTGAGAAAAGAATTGCTAAGGAAAAAGAGAGATTAATTCATCAAAGTAAATTAAGTAGCGATCGTCAATTTAGAGATAAACTTTTGGGAGGAAAAAATCATCATTTTGATGAAATTAACCAAATTTATCAATGTATTGAGGATTTAGAGTTACATAAATACGAAGATATTGCAATTTTAAGAGAGAAATATCAAAAATTATTGCCTTATATTGAGAAAAAAACAATCACTATAGAATTGGTTAAAGGGATCAAAAATAACCGGGAACTTCAGGATGTATTAGAAGAAATTCAATTTCGCATTATCCGACGTCGCGCTGCAATTATTAGTAAAAATTCCGCTGCTCGCGAAACGATAGATACTCTCTATGATGAAGTTGAGCGCCTATCCGCGCTTTCTTCACAAAATGAAACATTCGATCCTGCTCACCGGGATAAATTAGTTGAACTGTTAAATAATCTTACCAGCTCTTTACCAGCTTTATTTAAAGATGAATTCCCTAAACCACCTGTAATATGGAACAATTCTTACAGCCTAAATGACTGGCGTTCATGGTTACTTAGTATGCAAGAGGGATTAACTAGAGAAAACTCACAACCGTTTGATAAGTTAAAAATTTTTCAAAGGCAGTTGGTTTCTAATGATGATCTGTTTAAGGATTCTTTTGTAAGAAAAATAGTTATTCAGTGCTGTAGAGAATTAGCACCACAGCTTAAGCAGGCAAAATTGTATGATGAAGCAGATCTGCAGCGCTTGGAACAATATTCTGAAGAAGAAATAAAAATAGTCCTCAAAAATATTATGGAGAATGAAGATAAATTAAGGACATTAGCACCCTCCAATGAGCGAAAGATTGTTGCAGTGAATCATATTTATGAGGGGGTTGCCTCTTTAAACGTACACCAGCCACTTCAAGTAAAAATTTTAAAAGAAAAGTACGAGTTGTTAGTACCTCACATTCAAAGAGAAGGCGCAGCTATTACGGTTGAGTCAATTGGAGGTACATTTGTACAAAAAGATTTCTGCGAAAAACTTGAAAAAATACAAAGCAGAATCATAAAAAATCATGCGGAATTAATTAAGAGAAACCCCACAAACAAAGACGCATTGAATGCCTTCTATTTAGAAATTGGAACATTGTTAAATACTGTAAATTCTGCAGAAAAATTAACAGCAAAACATAAAGAGGCGTTGATTAAAATAGTTGGTAAGTATAATGCTTCTTTCCCTGTCATATTTGCAAGTGATATTTCTGTTCCACGGGTAAATTGGCAATCTACTAAAGATATAGCGGCTCTCAAATTAGAATTGATCAAATTGGAGAGCCTTCTGACCAAAGGAAAAATGGGAATATTTGAAAAATTAGAAATACTTAAAGAAGAATATAAGACAAATGCAGATTTATTTGATGATCCTTTGGTAAGAACAATATTAATTGAATGCTATCAGCAACTTACACCTGAGTTATGTGCCATTAATCGCAAGGGAAATATTTTTTATGAAGTCTATATCAGTAAATTAAAAGCAATTGGTTTTCCAGAAAATGAATCTGAAAATGAGTCCGATGTGGCTTTTGCAAAAGAAGAGTTCAAAAATGCATTTAGCAGCTTGTTAGAATATGAACCTGCTTTGCGACATCAAATTAGGGTTTCTGAAATAACTGATGAAAAAAGTATTCAACTCATTAACGAGAAAATCGATTTTTTAGAAAGTAAATTGGATGAAGAAAGAGAAAATAGAATTAAAGAAATTGAAAAATACAAGGAAGAAAAATTCAATGAATGTTTACAAAATAGCTTGAAAAAAATTCTTGATAAAAATTTAGACATATATTCCGATATCTTTTATAAAGATGTAAGACCCATGCTTGAAAAGTATCAAAGCAAGTTTCTAGAAAGAATAACAATTAATGATAATATTGAAGAAAAAATGCTTGAGCTATTTTTAATGGAAATTGATAAGAATAGAACGCCAAAAGAAGCTTATAAACCCCATATTCCCATACTCGACAAGGAAGAGCGAACAGAAATTCAGCAAGTTTATCGACAATTTAAATTTTATAGCTTAATGTCAACCCAGGAACATTTTTATCATCAGAAAGAAGAACTCACTGAGGAGGTAAGGAAAAAAAGCCCTTTAGCCCAGGAAAAATTGGATTTTATGGTTGCTCATGAGCGTAATGTCCTAACTTTTGTGAAGACACACAGAGAAAAAGAAAACTATGATGAAATGGCAGAGTTTTATAGAACACTCCACATTTATGATGATCTTATTCAAGCTTATGCTCTGGTAGAAAAATTAGAAAATGGATTAAAAAAAGAATTAGGAACGCAATTACCAGAGACCTATGTGCATTGGGGTTATCACAAGAGGCTTTGTTTATTAAGAGCTAGAATTCAAGATTCTGGTTATCAATATAACGAGCAGGACAAACTAATTTTTGCAGAATATTATGAGAAAATGCAGCCTGACCTTGTAGACAGGAATAATAAATATACTCCCAACTATTTTCAGATTGATAATGTCGAAACGCTAAGAAATGCCGTAATCGAACTTACCCCTGATCTTAATGAAGAAGCTAAGACATTGGGTAAACAAATGGAAATAGTAAGTACTTTTAAAAAGATGATGAAGCATTCTAACATGCCTATTGAGCAACGAAGACGAGTGACGCACGAATTTTTGGAAGAGCAATTAAGACCAACATTTTCATCTTTCTCTATGGTAGATTGGATAAAAAATATTCTCATTGAATTAAAAAATATTTTTGTTAAAGATGTTTCTCACTCAAAAGTAAAGGAATTTAATAAAAGTTTTAAAGATCGCCTGCAAAACATTAAACCTCATCTTGAATCTGAAGATGATTCAGATAGACAAAATATGCGAGGAGCACACTAGAAGTCCTGGATATTGCTAAAATGTCCTTAGAAAGAGATGTTAATATGATTCATTTGTATTTGCGTTTCTACGAAGAATTAAATGATTTTCTCCCTCTGGAGCGACGCAAAAAGGATTTTATGCATGTCATCAATTCTAAAGCATCAATTAAAGATGTGATTGAATCATTAGGGGTGCCTCATACTGAGGTAGAACTTATTTTGGTAAACCACAAATCAGTTGATTTTAATTACCATGTGCAAGATGGCGATAGAATTTCTATTTACCCGATGTTTGAAGCATTCGATGTTACAACGCTTATACGAGTTCGACCAGAACCATTAAGGAAAACAAGATTCATTCTTGATGTACATCTTGGTAAACTTGCAAAATATTTACGCCTGCTAGGATTTGATACGACTTATGAAAAATCAATTGAAGACGTTGAGATTGCTGAGCGAAGTAGATTTGAAAATCGAATTGTTTTAACCCGGGATATTAATCTACTTAAGCATAAGAGGATTACACATGGTTATTGGGTTCGAAACGATAAGCCAATTAATCAGGTACAAGAAATACTAACGCGTTTTGATTTATATTTACAATGTAAACCCTTAACTCGCTGTATGAAGTGTAATGGAATCCTCATCGCTGCTCCTAAGAATGAAATCAGTAAAAGTCTCTTACCATTAACGCAACAATATTATGAAAAATTTATGCGTTGTGATTCTTGTCAACAAATTTATTGGCAAGGAAGTCATTATGAAAAGCTGTTGCAGAAAATCTCTTTAATTATTTCCAAAACATCGTAGTGGGAGATCTCATTCCAACGCTTGGAAGGACGCAAGGATAGGATTAGCTGGAAGGTTTACAGACTGAGTTTGTATTTCACGGTTACTGATGACAAAATATGGCAGTATTGAGTGGTCAGCAACTTAGGAATACCAAAATTGTCTCGTAGCGAACGTCTTTTTGAGTTAATTCAAATTTTACGCCGCCATCGTTATCCTGTAAGTGGTGCAAAACTCGCACAAGAACTTGGAATAAGTCTGCGCACGCTTTATCGTGATATTGCCAGTTTGCAGGCGCAAGGCGCTAAGATTGATGGGGAGCCTGGCGTTGGCTATGTATTACGTCCAGGGTTTATGTTACCGCCTTTAATGTTTTCAGAAGAAGAAATCGAAGCGTTGGTACTGGGGTTTCGCTGGGTTGCGCAACGAGCAGATAGTAAATTATCTTTTGCAGCTCACAATGCCCTGACAAAAATTGCGGCAGTTTTACCGAGTGATTTGCGTTATCAGGTTGATACGACAACGTTATTGATAGGTCCAAGTTCTGTTGTGGCGACAAGTGATGAAGAACTCGCTCAAATTCGTCAGGCAATTCGTGTTGAAAGCAAGATACTTATTACTTATTGCGACCTTAAAGATAACGAAACAGAGCGTACGATTTGGCCTTTTGCACTGGGTTTTTTTGATTCCGTGCGTATCGTGATTGCCTGGTGTGAATTGCGCGAGGAATTTCGCCATTTTAGAACGGATAGGATAAAAAGATTAGTGCTTTTAAATCAACGTTACCCTCAATACAAACAAAAGCTATTGAAGCAATGGCGAGAAATAATGAAAGTCGCACCCCAGTAATACTGCTGACATAATTTGTCAGTATGCTCCCTTACGATAACTCATGCTGAACCGGTCGTCATGATGAGGCTGGATAACGCTGATTATTGAATTTTATGGAGCTTAAAAAATGTTTGATCCAAATAGTATTATTTTTTATGTTAAAAATCCTGCTGCGAGCGCTAGTTTTTATATGTTGTTGTTAAATCAGCAGCCTATAGAGAATTCTCCAACTTTTGTCATGTTTACATTAAAGCCGGGTTTAAGATTGGGATTATGGTCAAGTCAACACGCAGAACCCCCTGCGACATCATTGGGTGGTGGTGGAGAAATAGGATTGGCCGTTGGGGATATTGATACGGTTAACAGGTTGCATGAAACATGGTTGCAGCAGGGTGTAACGATTATTCAATCCCCAGTGATGATGGATTTTGGCTTCACCTTTGTAGCGCTTGATCCAGATAACCACCGTATTCGTGTTTTTCATCCTAACGCTTGATCTTAAGTACTATATCTCATAGCATCGCCAAGTAATGCGATGCTATGAGATATCATTGCTAGCTTAAGGAATCAAATTAAATAATCTGAGAGCACCATGCATCAACGTTCCGCTACTCTTTCTGAGTTAACAAAATTAAATGATTTTATTAGAACTTCAAAAGGCTTTTGGGGTTACTCTGAGTCTTTCCTGGATTTTTTTATGGAAAAATATGGCTTAAAGGAATTTTATTTTAGTAAAAATGAAATCATTTTGCTGGAAGAAGAGACGGAGTTATTAGGCCTTTATGCTTTTAAATTGAATTATGAAGGCAAGCCTGAGCTGGATTTGTTTTTTATCAATGCGGATAAAATTCGACAGGGCATTGGTAAAACCATGTGGCAATATGCTATTCAATACGCTTCCCGGAAAGGTTGGAAGGAGTTTATGTTGATAGCCGACCCTAACGCGGAAAATTTTTATAAGTGTATGGGTGCAGAAACTGTTCAACAATTTGAATCGTTTCCAGGACGATTCGTACCTATTATGCGCGTTGAAGTTAATACCTTAATAACACGTCGTCCAGCTAATGCCCCTGATCTTGATTTTTTAAATAGTTTAATTACTAAATCAAGAAAGCATATAGGCTACAGTGCTGAAAATAATCAGTTTTTTTTAGAGAATTTTGGATTAACACTGGATTATATTAACAATCATCTTGTTTTGGTTTATGAGAAAAATGCAAAGATAATTGCTGTGCTTGGGATGTCTTTTACTAAACAGGCAGAACTTGATTATTTTTTCATTACACCCGAGATGATTGGTCGGGGACTAGGACGAAAAATGTGGCATGAAGTCTGTGCTATTTCCCGCGATAAAAATGTAACAAATTTTGAGTTTATAGCAAATCCTTATGCCGTGCTGTTTTATAGGCATATGGGGGCGGAAATTATCGCTGATTACGGCATTCCTGCTGAAGGAATGAAACGAATGCGCTATATTTGTACTTAATTCTACTATAGGTGAAATCCCTATAATGGCAAAGAGGCTTTGTTAACCCGGGTCTTTGAGATCGATTGTTTTAAGAGTTAGGGAATATTCAGATGAGGGACTTTTTTTCTGGCATGTATTATTTTTTATTAGGATTTAAGAAGTTAAATACCCAGGGATTAAGATCGCTCGTGATTTTACCCATTCTTTTCAACTTACTCATTTATGGGGGAATTGCTTATTTGGGTTATCATTTCTTATCCCCCTTGGCACATTACTATGTTGATAAGCTTCCGTCCTGGTTGAGCTTTCTTAGCGGTGTGTTTACGCTGCTCTTTTTCTTATTATTTATTCTTTTTTTCCTGACCACTTTTTCTGTCCTGGCAAATATATGTGCCGCGCCTTTCAATGGATTATTGGCTGAGCGGGCCCAAAAATTATTAAAAAAAGAACCAGTACCAGAAAGAGGATTTGGGGCAGTCGTGGTGCAGACTATTAAGCGTCAAGGGCAATTTATTGTTTACTATATTCCGCGCTTGGTATTGATGTGTTTATTATTTTTAATACCGCCCCTGCATCCCGTATTGCCATTTCTATGGTTTTTATTTAATGCATGGATTCTAAGTGTGCAGTATCAAGATTTCGCGATGGACAATAATCTGGTCGATTTTAAAACGATGCGTAAGATGATTAACAATAAAAAGTCATTGACTCTTGGGTTTGGCAGCACGATAAGTTTATTAAGTTTTATTCCTTTAATTAACTTATTTATTATGCCGGCAGCAGTTATTGGCGGAACTTTTCTCTTTTACCTTCATCCTAAAAATTAATCTAAAATTAGACAAAATTCTAAAATTAGAATAATATTAGTATATAGTTTTACAAAAAGAGAACTGCATGAAAACTTCCACCCAAGTGTCCGTACTAGTTCCTAATGAAGTTGCATGGAAAGCTCTAAAAAATTTAGTTGAACGATTTAATTTCACGAAAGAAGAAGCACTTATCTTAATGGGTGATATGCCTTCTTCCTCTTACTATAAAGGTATTAAAAAATACGATGGTAATTTAACGCGGGATGAAAAGGAGCGCATTTCTCTTCTATTAGGAATCTATAAAGATTTGCGAATTTTGTTTGTTGACAGTAATCAAGCCATGTCTTGGATAAATAGAGAAAATACTTTACCTCCCTTTAATGGTATGACACCAAGGAATTATTTGATGGAAGGGAGTCTCATGAGATTGGCGGAAGTACGACGATTTCTGGATTTTTGGCGAGGATATTAAGCAGGGAATGTATAATTACAGTGATTTTAAAGAAAAAACGCATCGTCTTATTCCATCGCGTTACCCTCCAATTACTCTGTTTGATTGGGCTGAATCAGAAGAGGAGCTTCAGTATATTGCTGATTTGGAGGGATTAACCAATGATCGATTAACCACGGAATATGGTCATATTTCACTGGTCGCTAAAGAGGATTGGGTTGGTGGGGCTGGTTCTACACCCCTGATGTCAGCATTTACTCATTTTGGCGTTTCTCGATTCAGCGATGGCACAACTTACGGCATTTATTATGCTGGAGACTCGATTAAAACAGCAATCGCTGAAACAAAATTTCATCGTGAACGATTTTTAGCGGCTTCTAGAGAAGCACCCTGCATCGTGCAAATGCGAGAGTATACTGCCTATGTGACTAAGCAGTTAATCAATTTATGCAGTAATGAATATAAAGAGTATTTAGATCCTGATGTTAATGCCTATTTTAAGAGTCAGGAATTGGGGCGTGAAATAAAACGTAAAAATGAATGGGGATTAATCTATCCAAGTGTGAGAAATGAGGCAGATGATGCAAAATGTCTGGCAATTTTTAGACCCCCAGCATTGACGTTACCTGTACAGGCAGGCCATTACGACTATATTTGGGACGGGCATGCTATTTCTGAAATAAGAAAATCCATAAAATATTAGATGGTAATAGCAAATCATATCGATTTGAGTTGATATTTACCTTACAAATTGATCATATTGGTTATTTTGACCTGTTGTAATGACTCAAATTTTGTATTACGTAATGAAAGTATATAAAGGATAAGTCGAATTTTATGATGAAATAGCGATTAACTGCTAAACTTATAGAGAGATTGTTGTTTTTAAGGAGTGTATTTTGTCAGGGTAGACGCATAGACGTCTATTTACCAGAACGAGCATAACAAGCAATTTACTGGAGATAAGACGATGAAAAATATTCTGTTAAGCATTAGTGCTTTCTTATTACTTATAATTAGTTTTCCCTCATTGGCTGATAAAGTTGTGATTTCAGGTAGTCCTGTGGTTTTGGAACAACGTGGTGAAGTTTATTATGTTCCGCAAACCTATACCGCAACCACCTCATATCATTATGTCACTGTCGGAGGAGTGGATAAGGTATGTTATGGTGAAGCACAACCGACCCTTGCTAGCTTAAATGGTCAAGTCATTAGTGTAGAATTAGGTGGAAAACAAGTTCAATGGACTTGCTATCCTTATGACGAAGCCTATTTCACAGTACAGCCTTAATTTAAAAAGACTCAATAGAGGATAATATCCGCTATTGAGTCTTTTCTATTCAATGATTCTCTTATGTATTCTTTTTAGCTAAATTTAGCTATTCTCTCGGCATTAAAAAATAAGTATAGTTACCGCAGGAAGTATTGTTGACTTGTGCAGCATTTAATCATGGAGAATAAAATGCCGTTTAATATCCCTACCTTAAATGAATTAATAGAAGCCGCTAAAAATCTAGACGCATCTTATAAAGAAGAACGTTTATCGATGGATAACAATCGGTACTTATCTTTTTTAAGAAAAAATACCAATAATCTTATAAGAAAGTCTGATATAAAATTCATTGCGACTTTTGCCGGCAATGTCGAGAGCTATAGCAAAAACTATTATATGTTGGGGCAAGTATTTGCAAATTCATATATTCTCCCTGAAGACATTAACGGATTTTTGAAAAGAGTTTTAGCGGGTGCTTTTTTATTTCATCTAAGTCAAGTCAATAACGGTTATATGTTTGAAAGCTCAGTGAAGGATAGTTCAGCTTTGGCTAAAATAACTCTGAATCTATTTGGAGTAGATAATTTTAGTGAAATTCCCAGAGATGCATTGGAGTCATGCCTGGATGCATTTAAAACTTATTTCAAGGTTGTGACTAATAAAAGTGGGGTAAAACTTAAATGGCATGATTCCAAAACAAATAATGCCTTATATAAGGAAATTTTAAAGGAGATGGATCAGTTAAATATTTCTACTTCTACCCTTCAAACACCTTAATATTCCCGGTAACTTCATCAAAAATCACCATCAATTTTTGATGAAGTTTAATAGCTAGTTCAAATTAAAGTGTGTCGCCATTTGTTTACTAGCAGTAAAACAACTATTCTTAATACATAGGGAGCCTATTCCCTGGAGTCGTAAAATGGCGACATTAGTTGGTACTCAAGCGAAATTTGAAGATGCACTATATGAGTTATGTGAATTAGATTATGACGTAGTTGCAGCCTATGAAACTGCGATTAATCGTATGGATAATGCAACTTATAAAATTCGACTTAGTGAATTTAAAAACGATCTTAAAAAGCATATTCGCGACATTTCTAATCTTCTAAAAAAGCACAGAGCAGCTGTTCCAGAGGGACCGGGTTCGAAACAATTATTAATACAAGGCAAAGTTGTTTTTGCCAATCTATTTGGCGACAAGGCTATGCTTCGAGCCATGCTTGCTAATGAAGTAGACATTAATATTGCTTATGAACGCCTAACCTGCCATGAGACTAAATGGAAAGATGCGGATAGTGTTTTACTTCGTGGATTAGGTAATGAAAAAAGACATAGACATTGGCTTGAAGCCATGTCAGAAAATTAACTCTGATAAGCTATTTTTTGGCATAAATTGCTATCGATAGTAAAACTAAAGACATCCCTAGACCTTGCCACAGTGTTAATTGCTCCCCCAAAATAAGCCATGCAAGCAGAACAGTTGCAACAGGCATGATAGCTGTGGAAAGAGAAGCCATGATGCCATCTACTGATCGGCAACCAATATACCAAAATACATAAAAAAGGCCGGAACTTAATCCTAAAACAAACAAGATCCACCATGAGGCTATATCAAGATCAGGGGTGTTAAAATAGGAGTAGATGCCAATTGGGAATAATAATAAGGCGTTAACACCATTCATAAGTGTTGCAGTAATAAAGACTGGTAGACGATTTGGATGAACTTTACATAATATGTAATAAGCGGCCTCGGGTAGAAGGGAAAAAAGAATAATAAAATCCCCTATAAATGAGTGCACTGCATGATTGCCTTGTAATTTGTCGTAGGCAATTACCGCAAGCCCAATAGTAGCAAAAAGTACACACAAGCTTTGTTTACCTGCAATTTTTTCTTTAAGAATAAGCCAGGAGAGAAGTGCAATGATTGCAGGCAGGGAACTGGTAATGATGCCAGCAACATTGGCATCCGTATAATGTAAACCTAAGAGCATAAAACAATTAAATAAAATGCCGGCAGACAAGGCTTGGCTCAAAATAAAAAACCAATCGCGATATTGAAGTTGAGAGAAGTAATAACTTAAAGGTTGTGTTTTTGCGGGGCTTAGCCAATGCAAAGGAAGCAATGCGATGGTAGCTAAAATGAAACGCATCGTTAATAAAAAAAATATCGGCATAGTAGTCAGCAAAATTTTAGAAGAAACGATGTTAATTCCTACCATAACTTGCGCGAGGGTGAGAAAAATTAGTCCTCGAGAGCGATTAGCCAAATGCTTCATAATCGAGCTAGTCTCCTGTTTACAAAGTACAAGGCATATTATCAAGAATTGATTACTTTCTTATTATCGGCTAAGCGCATATTTTTTGCCGAAAACTGCATGTTTCGCCATTGTGACGGAGTTAGATCAAATGATTGATTAAAGCGCCGGCTAAAAGCAGATAAATTTTCATAACCTACCTGATAAGCAACATCCTCTATGGATAACTTATTATTAGACAGTAAAACTTGAGCATATTCTAATTTTTTCTTAAGCCAATATTCCCCAAGACTGAGGCCTGTGCTTTGCTTAAAACGGCGTTGCAGCTGGCTTTTACTTAAATGGCAGTGTTGTGCTAAATGCGTAAGATTCACTGGGGTAGCAACGTGCCTATCAATCCATTGTTTTGCAAGAATTACAACATGATCAGTAAGATGTAAATCAGGAGTCAGGAGATTCATTAGAAGCTGATACAGCAAATGCTGGGTAAAAACATCATTCTTTTGCATTAAATAGCAATGGGCAAAGGTAGTATATTTCTGTATCGCATCATTCAAATGTAAAAAGAGAGGCAATCTATCATTGTGCCAGCTGTTTGTATTGGGAGAATCAATGACTAAAAATAAATTGTCCTGATTACTTGAGAAACAATGCCGCCTATTTGAACCTATACAGGCTCCTGTAGTTTCATTAACCAGACCTATTTTCCCATCAATCTCAATTTCCAATTCACCTTTAATCGGCAATACTAACTGTGCAAAGTCATGACTATGACTACAATTCTCATTTGAATAAGAGCGCAATGAAAGAAAATGAGACATTTTAATCTAGTTATTTGGATGATAGGCAGAATTTTAGCATGAATGATTATTAATTGGGTGCTGTAGATGTATGAATTTTGCAGGGAACAACAACTGTCATAAAAAATATTGGTACGCTAAACTCTCACGCTTGCTACGTGGGATGACGGATTTTCAGGTGACGGGCTAGATGTTTAAGGATGGGTAGATGCTAAGGATGAAAGAATTTGGGGACTCGGAAATTAATTATTGGTAAAAATTTGATCAAATAATACTATTGTTCTATAATAAAAGTGTAGGTTAGAGGAAGGTAGTTGTGGAGACATGATTTACCTGCTTTTAACTACTCCACCTTCGGGTGGATTTTTTTTGCCTGCAAAATTTTTCTAATTATCTTCTCTTCTTATATTTTTACCATTCTAATCTAATAGATAGCTTTCTCTAAAATGACAAGCTCTGCAAGTCAGTTGAAATCAACTGCGCGGTGTGCAATTGTTTAATTCATTGTTAATTTGTCAGGGAGGAGATATGAGTGCAGAGCAACAGTTGTTGGAGGATATTGAAGGAATTATAAAAAAATACGATTGGAGTAAAGAAGTTCGTTTCAATTGGTTACGAGAATTTGGCAGAACGTTAGTTTTTTTCCAAAATAATAATTATGCTTTAGAATTCAATAAGCTAAGTGAAGAAGAGTTTTTAAAACCCAAAGGTATTATTGCAATTAGTCGATTACTTGATAGTAAATGTAACATGGAAGTTAAAATTACAAGCATAAAAAAAATTTTGAAAGATCGTGGTTATGAAAGAGATGAAGGAGAAAAAAGCTGGATTAGAACCGATAATACTCACCTTGCTTATAAGGAGATAGCTACAAAAATAGCAGATTTTGAAGAAATACAAGCATCTATGTCTAAGTGGGTACTTTAGCGCTTGATTATTTTCTTACATATAGTACAATATGTGCAATTTTTTATCTAAACAGGGGCTTTTATGCGTTATGAGATAGCAGAGATTCAACGATTCAGTCGGGAAGTAGAGATGGCTTGCGGACGAACTGGTGTTCCAGCAATTTTTCCTCAAAGCACTTGGAAAGAAAATAAAAATTTTGTTGAGAGCGCTCTAAAGGAGCTTGTGAATACAGAATCAAGCGAATCGATTCTAATGCGTTTTGAAAAATATGCTCAAGCGGTTAATACAGCAGCTAAATGGCTCGCACAAAGCCCAAAATCTAAAGAGAAAGAGATTGACCAGAAAGTACCATTTTTTACCGAGCATATGCGTCATCTTCAGCAAGGGGCGAAGCAATTATTGCCTGATGCAGAAATGACACTTCCTACTGTTATTTATGAAGAGAGCGATCAAAATTCGCCCGCCGTAACAGCATTTTTTACAAGTGAAGTGTTCAGAAAATTGGATTCTTATAAAAATTACCTTAAGAATGATAGACGTTCTCATTTTTTTGGACGGCTCGATATGCATGGTGCGAAGTATGCTATTTTGGATGCTTTGATTAACGACTTAAAAGCACAAAAATCAATGGAAGGGGTACGTAAGGTTTTCCAGGATTTCTATAAGCAATATGATTCTACAGGGAAACAAACCAGGTATGATGTTATTAATACCGGGCAAGATATTTTAACTTATATCCTTGGCTTATTTGGACTTAAAAAGACAACAAGTGCCGATTTTCTTAATAACCTGAACCAATATGCTGAAGACACAAATGAATTTTCATTGGGATCCTCAAACCCGGTTGAATCGTTTTTTACTAAGCTTTTCAACTAAAATTCTCGTAATTTGCCCAGGGAAATAACCATGGGCAAATTTTAAATTATCAGGCAAACTCAGAAAGAACAATTTTACCGCGTGATTGGCCACTCTCAAGAAGATGATGGGCTTTACGCAAATTGTTGGCGTTAATTGAACCAAAATTCTCATTGGCAGTTGTTTTGATAATTTCTTTATCAACCAAATGACCAACTTCATTCAATATATTATGCTGTTTGATCATATCCGGCGTTTTGAACATTGAACGCGTGTACATCATTTCCCAATGAATAGAGAGACTTTTCAGTTTAAAAAGCCGGAGATTTAAATTAAGAGGATCGTCAATTAAAGCAAATTTTGCCTGGGGTCTTAAACATTTAATCAATTCTTCTACATGCTCATCGGTATGAGTAAGACTAATAACATAGTCGACTTCATGAATTTCTAGATTGGCTAGTTGTTCTTGCATCGGTTTACTATGATCAATGACATGGTGGGCACCTTGATTAAGAATCCAGCGCTTGGATTCTTCTCGCGAGGCTGTTCCAATAATAGTTAAAGCGGTTAGTTGTCTTGCCAACTGCACTAAAATAGAGCCTACACCACCAGCGGCGCCTGTAATTAAAAGGGTCGATTTTTCGCTTGCAGTAATACAAAGACGATCAAAAAGTAATTCCCAGGCAGTCAGTGACGTAAGCGGAAGAGCGGCTGCTTTTTCAAAGGACAAGGTTTTGGGTTTTAACCCAACAATTCTTTCATCAACAAGATGAAATTCGCTATTACAACCGGGGCGTGTAATATCGCCAGCATACCAAACTTCATCGCCTGGTTTAAAAAGAGTGACATGTTCACCCACAGCTTTAACAATGCCTGAAGCATCCCATCCCAAAACACGATATTGGCCTGCTTCTGGTGTCTCTCTTAATCTGACTTTGTAATCAACAGGATTCACTGCAATAGCTTTTACTTCGACTAACAAATCTCGCCCAGAGGCTGTGGGTATCGGCAGCTCTATATCCATAAGTGAGTTGGGATCTTCAATAGGGAGCGATTTTTGATATCCAATTGCTTTCATAATAGAGTCCTTTTTTAATGCAGAGTTTTGGCTGTCCCAATTCTGCATCAATTATACATAAGTGCTGGGATAAGACTAAGCGTTATATTTTAATTTTCAACGTTGTCTCATTGAGTCCTATGCAACCGAGATCTCTTAATAACATCATCTCGAGGACAGCAAGGGAACTCCCGACATTGCTACAGTCTTTGACATGGTATTAAATTTATTTCTTCTGCTCTAAATTTGAATTTACACGGGAAATGAATTGATTAAATTGTTTTTTTTCTTCCTGACTAAAGTTTGCGAGGGCAATATCATTTAGTTTTTCAGCACAAAGGTCGATTTCTTTTTTAGCATCCAACGCTTTTTGTGTAAGGTAAATTAAAAATACACGTCTGTCTTTTGGGGAGGGTTTGCGATGAATAAAACCATCGCGTTCCATACGATCTAAAGTTCTTACGGCGGTAGGCTGTTCAATACCAATTTGTTTGCACATTTCAGCTTGCGTCAGCTCATCTTTTTTAAATAGTTCTAACAGAAAAGAAGTATAGGCATGGGTAATGTCGTAGGGTTTTAATAATTCATTCGCTTTTTTAATCAATAAGCGATTTGCTTTTTTTAGTAAACTGGAGGTTTGCATTGTTTAGTCTCAATTATATTAATTGCTAATATATAGCATACTATGTTATAGTGTGCAATTATATTTATCATTGGAGTATAGAAAATGGTCACTCAATTGATGTATCAAGTGGATGCATTTACTAATAAATTATTTGGCGGCAATCCCGCAGCGATTTGTCCTTTAAAGGAGTGGTTAGATGAAAATTTAATGCAATCTATTGCCACAGAAAATAACTTATCAGAGACGGCCTTTATTGTTAAAGAAGGGGAACACTATCGTATTCGCTGGTTTACACCAAACTCTGAAGTAGCGCTTTGCGGACATGCCACTTTAGCAAGTGCTTATGTTATTTTTGAAAAACTGGGCTATGCTGGTGACAGTATACTGTTTCAAAGTTTAAGTGGCGAGTTACGGGTTAATCGCTCGAACTCACAACTACAACTTGATTTTCCCAGCCTTCCTTATACACCAATTACAGCTTCCCAAGCGTTACTTACCGCAATGAATGTAACTCCTCAGGAAGTTTATGAAAGTACTTTTGATTTACTTCTTATTTTTAACGATGAAAAGGAAGTGGAGAGAGCTCAACTTGACTTAAATGCAATTAGTCAGTTACAAAATAGAGGTGTCATTCTATCAGCGCCCTCTAAAAAATTTGATATTTATTCACGCTGTTTCTATCCAGGATGTGATGTGCCTGAAGATCCTGTGACTGGCTCTGCTCACTGTGTGATTGCTCCTTATTGGAGTGAACGCTTGGGTAAGAGTTCTATTCATGCTCTACAGGGATTAAAGCGCCAAGGCGAGTTACTTTGTGAGGTAAAAGGGGACCGTGTTCTTTTGGCGGGCAATTGCCGTTTGTATTTGGAGGGTAATATTGCTTTAGCTTAAATGTGAATGCTTTAATAAGCATTCACATCGATTTGTTAACTATATTTGCACTCAGACGCTGATATATCTTCTAAGACTAAATGGTTAGATAAGGCAGCCTCCATCATTTTTTTTGCTCGATGATGAATTTTTATATTAAGTTCGGTAAACCCATGCTCTGCAATTTTAGCCAAATTCTCTATGAAAAGACCTTCACGAACGCGATTAGCTAATAAAATCTTTTTATTGGGGATTTTCTTTTGTGCTCTTCGCTTAGCTTCATAAGACTCCAGGACTTGTGAAAATTCATCATGTTTTTTTTGAAGTCTTTTTGCATAACGTTCAAAGCTATGAGTTTGTTGTGCTTCAGACAAACCATATTGTATTGCCAGGTTCATATACTCAGTACCCTCAGTACAATTCTGGATTTGCTCAGTATCATATTGACTTGCCTGCATCAATGAACATGAGGCACGTAAATAGTAAGATTGCGCTGCAAGCTCCTGGAAGGAGGAGGTATTAGCCTTTTTATTTTGTGAAAATTTTTCAATAAGTAAAAGCAAGTAATCTAATTTTTCTATGGCAAGTTTAAATTGTGCTTCTTTTTTTTCGTCAAGCAAAAAATTGCTTAGTAATCCTTTAACTACACTGTATTGGGTTATAAGTGGGCTATAGTCAGGCGCTGACGATTTAAAAAATCTATTTTTAAATTTTTTTAGCGTACTCGTTAAAGATGAGTTTTCTTTCACTTTGGTTATTGAGTGTTTATGTTGTTCTGGCATGAAAAGAACCTTGATGATAACGAAAATGGTTTGCTAATTTACCAGGGTGGCTTGATATTGACAACTTGTACAATTTATAAATACCTGTACTTTTACAGGTTGTTTTTTATTTTGGTATAGGGCATAACTCTATGATGCTCTACTTCTTCCGCATATTACGCCATACAATAAAGAGAATAATAATGCCTATAAGAATTAAAGCTAAATAAAGCTTCTCGCTTGAGCTAAAGAAACCATCAAAAAATTCTTCTTTTTTATTTGGGATAATTAGATCGGCGTAACTCAATATAGAATAGAGTGCTAATAGCACCAAGGTAATAAACTTAACCAGCACAGTATTGCTCCTACTATAATGGATGTAATATTTAACAAAAAAGAATAAAGCAAAGATTTTTGCAAAGATTGTCGCATGAGTGCATAGATTAAACTGGCTTCAACTAAAACGACTAGAATCTCGGTGAGTAACCAATAAAGACCAGCTAAGTTAGAAAGTTTTAAGCTTGAGTAAAATAGTTGTGCCAGTGGATTGGTTAAAAAATTTATCCCGACAATAAATAATATCCAACTCATTGTATAATTTTTAGGGACAAATCTTTTTATGAATACAAAAAAAGCAAATAATTCAGCCAGAATAGTAATGCCTAATGTAATAAATGTATTGATGTTTTCGCTAAGGTAATTTATGCGACTTAGTATATCGGCAATACTGGTATTATTGGCATCCATGTTCCCTTTAAGCTCCTATCTGCTGTCACTAGGTTTTTTTGGGGCAGCTCATATATTTTATGAGTTATCCTATATTTATAAACATTTGTCTTTTAAATTTCCCCGAGTTTTAATTCTTGCAGTAACGAGTTTATTACTGCTTTTATTATTAATAAAGACTATAGCGATTTTCTTATCAATCAAATACCTACTGACGATAGAAATTATTTTTATTTTTATTTTTATTGTACTTGCGCTTTATTTTAGACTAAGTTTTATCACGTTGTTGACACTACTACTGTTCGTAATAGGTGTTATTGTAAGTCCTGTCATACTCTTTATGTGCCTTGCATTTCTACATAATCTCACCCCCTGGGGGTTTTTAAAGGCGGAAAATGCCACACAAAACGCGTGGCTAATATTTGTGGTTAATCCCATCCTGGTATTTGGTTTGTCCTTATTATTAGCGATTGATCCGTCATTTTATTCCAGTCAGCAGGCACATCTATATTTAGCTCACTACCTTGTTTCACCACAGGTCAATGCGTTGATAATTTCTTTTTTTGCCACCGCAGTTTATTTGCAGCTTATTCATTATTATTACGTGATTAAAGTGCTGCCAAGGTTTTGTGCCGCACCAATTAAAATCAATACTGCGCTAAGTCTTCTATTTTGTTCACTAGGCCTGGGGTTTTTATATGATTTTCAAGATAGTAAAAAATTCTATAGTCTTATTGCCATGTTTCATGCGTATTTGGAAATTCCTTTATTACTCTATTTATTACCGCAAAATGGATTAAAATCCGCCGCTGCTTTGAAAGAGGAGAAAACATGAAAATGCATTTCTCTCATCGTTTAAAACCCAAGATTTATTTATGCTTTTTGTAAAGTTTGTTGATTAAGTCGATATAAATGCAAGCCAACTAAACCAACAAGACAAGCACCCATCATCGCGCAAGAGGGTATCCATAATAATGATGATTTATACGATTCAAGTGTGTATAAGCGAATGCCATCAGCATTAAATGCTCCCTCCCAACTGGCATCCATAGCATGTCCTATTACCGTATGAAAAAAAGAGCCACCAAGCATGTTGATGCAATTTAAAAAAGCAACAGCAACTCCCAATAATCGTGCTTCAACCAAGTCAGCACCCGCAGCAAAAACAATAACCTGGTAGCAGCACATCACGCCTATTAAGAAAAAGATAAGCGCTAGCACGTACCAATTATAAGTCGTGCTTGAAAGGAGCAATTTAAAGGCCAGTGCCATTCCAAGGCCACATACACTAATAACGCTATAATTACCAACTTTTTTGCTAAAAAATGCCAGTAGAGGACCACCAACCAACATGCCAATGAAGATAAAAGAAACTAGCTGAGCTGCATTACTTTTATCAAGTCCAAAAGCAGTTGTTAAATAAGGCACACCCCAAACATCAGCAAAGCCCTCCAGTGATCCCACCATTAAAAAATTAGCAAAGGCCAGCATCCAGATGGAGGGTAAACCCAACAGTTTTTTAAACTGTGAGAGTTTTAAACCTTGTGAAGGAGTGTCTTTTTGCTGGATAGTAGTCGGAGAACGTAAAAAACAATAAGCACTTAAGCCCAGGCAGATAGCTATGGAAGCCAAAGCCGATGCGACCATTTGCCAGTTGTAGTTTGCCACAAGTAAACTGACAGGCTTCCCTCCATAAATTGCACCTAGAAGACCGACCGTAAATGAAAAACCAACCATTTCTGCATAGCGGGATTTAGGAAACCATTCTGAAATCACTTTTGATACAGCAAGAAAACCTACTGCAGAACCAGCGCCTACCAGAAATCTTCCTAAACATGCTAGATACCAATTATTGGTGTAGCTAAAAAGAAACGTTGCAAAGCCACATAAAAGAGCAAAAACAAAAACAATATGCCTGGGTGTGAAGCGTTCAAGCATCACGGCAACAGGAATTTGCATACCAGAGTAGCCATAGTAATAAAGCGCTGCAAGAATGCCGAAGTGACTGGCATCGATGGAAAATTGTCCCATGATTTGCTGCATCATCAAACCTGGCCAAAGACGCAGAATAAATTGAAAGGTAAAAAATGACAATGGAAATAACCACATGAAGAAGGCCAAAAAATTAGATCTCGATTGAAACATAACTACCTCATTGCTAGGGTAAGATAAAAAAAGATGATAAAAATGGGATGTGGAGTATGGATTCGGCTTTTCAGCCGATAATAGGTAGGAAAATAATAGCAATGATATTGTTCTGCTCAGTCCACATTGGTTTATATTAAATTCTTTTGGATTAATAAAGTCTATACAGTATGTTTAATGAATAAAAAAGTCAATATTAAAACATTTAAATTATTCAATTGAAGTATCACCCTCAGTGTCATTTCCGCGCAGGCGAATCCATCTCTAAAACAAACGTCAAGAATTAAAAGGTTGGATAGATTCCTACCTGCGCGGGAATGATACTTACATATAAAATAATAAGTGACGACTTTAGAATTACAGTTCAACTTATGTTTACTGACTTAGCGTTGTATGCATTGTACTTGACACGTTAAATTAAGAATGATTAAATTGCAAAAAAAATGAACATTATGGTGAGGTAATGGGAAAATCATTGAAAAAAGAGTTTAATCATTTAGACCAACATGCCCAATTGTATTTGAGCGCATACCAAGATCAAGAGCGTCGTCACCAATTATTTCGCGTGGGATATAAAGTACTGGCCATTCTTGCAGCCCTAATCCCTCCATTGTCCTTAATATTCACTATTCAAGCTACAGTTCAGGACAGCAAAAAAGACACGTTTAACTTATGGTCCTCTATAGGGTTTTGTATACTTTTCTCGCTTCTGCCTATAGCTTCTGCATTCATGAGCTGGCATCTTATTGAAAATCTCGAAGATTCGCGGCGTCAAGATGACACGATTCAGAAAGTCACTTTTTCACAAAATGACTTTATAGAAAGAAAAGAATATTTCAGTCAAATAAAAAATCAAATGAAAGAGCTTGGCGTTAATCTAACAACCGTAAAACCGGATTCTGCACAGAAAAACCACAAAGTTATTATAAAGGACATTAAAGAAGATAAGCATGTAGTAGATGTTTATATGGATTCAGCACAAAGAGAGCGACAAAGTGAGATGCTTAAATATGGTATAGTTTTATTTGGCAAGCCAAATAATCAAGAGTTAACGAAAGAAGACTTAGCAAAAATTTATGATGCACCTGGATTTTTTCATAAGAAACATGCTGAGAGTATCGAAATAGTTAAGCATTTAGAAACACAATATAAAATGTAATGATGCTTCGTTTACTAGCTCCAGTGCGCAAGACTACGGAGCGACACACTACAAAGTTGGAAAGCTGGCAATTGTTTTGACGTACCCACTTAAAGACAGTTGCCAGGTTTGTTGGATGAACAAAAAGCACCTGAATAGTGATCCTTTTTCTAGAGGAAAGCAATTCCAATAGTAATGTGCAGATTAATCCAATAATTTTTAAAATTGAGGAGCGAACCTAAATGGTGTTTATTCCTCAATGCCATTAGGGTTGGAGCATTCACCGTAAGAACATAATATCTTTTTGCACCTAAATCAGCTGCAACCGCCTGCAAAATTTCAAATTGATGTAGTTTTCCAAGTTCCTGAGGGTCAACTGGCGTATTTTCTTCAGGGTAAATCACACTAATATGAGCACCAGCTGATTTTTGGCCAAAATACTCAGGTTTAATAATGGTGTCTGAATAGCTTGCCAGCAAGGGATATAACTCATGAATATAGCTATCTGGAAGATCAAGATAAACCAAGCCGTCGTCACTTACTGACAAACGACCTGTCGATGGTAAGTTCATCGCGTTACCGATAAGATTTGGGATATCCAAGGGCGTTAGTTTTAAATAATTTTTGATCATATTAATGATTAGGTCTAAAAATATTGTTTTGTTTTACTTTAGTAAATAAAATGCGCAGGCTGTTTATAGGAAAAAAGAATATATTATAATTTAAAATAAACCAATTGGCTGGAATTAAGATGAAAACATTATGGAGTAGTTTATTAGTGGCATTTGCAGCGTTAACACACGCAGCTGATACGATGTCTGTAAACGTTGATACAAGCCAAACGCAATTTGTGGTGACTCTACCTGCAAATCCCACAACGGGTTATCAATGGACTGTAGAAAACTATGATAAGGCTCTTCTAAAGTTACTATCTAGCAAATATGTGGCGCCACAAACAAAATTGATAGGTGCAGGAGGGAAAACGCTATTTACGTTCCAACTTTTGGAAGGAAAAACTTATCCTAAAAGCACAATCCTGCTTTTTAAATATGCAAGACCATGGGAACCAGATACAGGAACAACAAAACAGGTTACTGTAAATTTCAACGCAAAAAATCCACCGACTCAGCAATAATCAGCAGCATGATATAAATAGATAACTACCGTACTCAACCTGTGAATGCGGTAGTTACGTGATAAGTTAGGCTATTTCTACTTCTTCAGCTTGAGGACCTTTTTGTCCTTGTCCTGCTTTAAACAAGACAGCTGCACCTTCAGTCAATGTCTTAAAACCACTGCTTTGAATTGCACTGAAATGAACAAAATAATCTTTGCCATCACTTTCAATGAATCCAAAACCTTTCTTATCGTTAAACCATTTAACTTTACCGCGAATTTTCTCTGACATAGTTGCTCTTATCCTATAATTGGAAAAACTGATTGTAGCATCCATTCTCAGATCTTTCTAAAGATTTTACAAGATTAAATAATTTAAACATGTAATCTCCATAGGCAATCTGATTTTTAATATTTCAACAATTCGCTTTGCGGCATGTTCGTTAATATTAGAATAATCACTACGAGTCACATTAAGGTACAACTTGCTGTCCGTAAATAACTGACGGACAACGTTTACTATATTACTTGCGGTTGCTTCAACTAACAAGTCTGGCAACACATTCATCAATTTTAGTTATCGCTAAGACGCCTTATTTAATGGACGGACAATGACTACTGTTCCTGCAATTTTCTTTTTAGGGTCAAATAAGGTGATGAAGTGTTCATTCAACCATTTGGCATCTTGTATAAACATCCGAATACAGCCATGACTTGCGCGATAGCCTGGGATATCATCAGAACCGTGTAAAGCAAACCCTTTGTGAAAAAACATACAATAAGGCATTTTTGCTCCTCCTCGCCCGGCAGGAAAAGCATTCGAAACGCAGTCTTCATTTGCTTTACCGAATATTTCGAATATTCCAGTTAAAGTAAGGCAAGCATTATTGCTGTCCGAGCATTTATCACTACCCGATGAAATAGGTCCCCATTTCACTAAATATCCTTGAGGATTATAAGCTCCCCAAGCTAATTTTTCCTGGTCGACAATAATCTGCTTGTTATCGGAGGAATTAATTTTTAGAGGAAAAGGTGACAAATCAAATAAAGTAATCGTTGCTAAATTTTTGGGAACAGCGAGAAGTTTACCGGGAGTAAGACGGTTATAAGTACGATTTAAGCGTTGTACCAAATCTCTTTGAGTCGGGTCGGGAAATAGTTTTTTCCAGTTTTGCCCCCGAGCTACTTTAATACAAGTATACTGAGGATAATTGCAAAGAGAAGGCCCGTAATAATTCGCCTCTTTATCCTTTTTTGCTGCCAACAAAAGAGGGGGTAAAATTCCCAATAACAATATAAAGTATCTCATATTCACAACCTCTCAATGTAAATAAGAGATGCATTAATCGTGCAAAAATTAATCAATTCCGTTCAGTTGGTTTTGCTTATTTAAAGTTTAGAATGACAAGAAAAGTGTTCAAAATTTGACGCAAAGCAGCCTGTCTGCATTCGCGTTTTATGGGAGATGAATCCGCCTGCGCGGGAATGATAAGAGGTAAGATCAACTGCATTATTACCATTCATCTCTACTTTTGATTTGCTCAAATATTCGAGGCGTTTAGTTTGTATAGGAGAGGCTCTAAGATTGGCCAGATATTAGTAAGTATTTTGGCCTGAGCTTGTTGATTTGGATGTAGACCATCTTTTTGCATGAATTGTGATTTTCCGGCTACACCTTCAAGGAACATTGGTATTAAGGATATATGATATTGAGTTGCCAATTCCTGGTAAACTTCGCCAAATTTCTTAAGGTAGCTTGGACCATAATTGGGAGGTAGTTTTGTGGCAATTAAAAGTACTTTAGCGTTAATTTTTTGACTCTCCTTGATCATTTGTTCAAGGTTTAATTTCATTGCTGTTGTTGGTAGTCCTCTTAAGCCATCATTTGCGCCCAGTTGAATAACCACAATCTCAGGTTGATAGGTCTTTAGAGCCTGAGGTAATTTAGATAAACCATTTTTTGTCGTATCACCACTCGTACTGATATTAACGATGTTGTAATCATACTTTTGGGTCTTTAGTTTTTCTCTGAGTAAATTTACCCACCCATCGCGCACATCAATACCATAGGCAGCACTTAGACTGTCGCCAAGAATAAGAATAGTTTTTGCTTGCAGAGGTGCTATGATAAAAATCAATAAAAATAGAAAAAGGATGTTAGCTTTCATGAATCACCTAGATGTTATCAGGTTGAATAAAATTAATTTTATTGTCAAAAGCGGCTCCTTCGATCTTACTATTTTACAGGATATCAGTTTTGCCATTAAAAAAGGAGCCACGATCGCAATTACTGGTGCTTCGGGTTCTGGGAAAACTTCTCTACTTAATATTATGGCAGGTTTAGATATACCTAGCTCGGGAGAAGTTTTTTACGGGGAACAAGAAATTAGTCATTTAACAGAAGATGAGCGAGCAAAACTTCGTGCAAGGCGAGTAGGGTTTATTTTTCAATCTTTTCAATTACTTCCTAATTTAACTGCTTTGGAAAATGTCATGTTACCTCTTGAAATTAATCATTATGATGATGCCTTTACTCAAGCAAATCATTGGATAGATAAAGTAGGTTTAAAAGATAGACTACATCATTATCCACTGCAACTTTCTGGAGGTGAACAACAACGCGTTGCTATTGCAAGGGCGTTTGCAATTGAGCCAGATATTTTGTTTGCGGATGAACCGACCGGTAACCTTGATAAGAAAACAGGGCATACGGTTGCTGATTTATTATTTGATTTAAATACGCAACACAAAACGACTTTAGTCATTGTAACGCATGATGAAGTATTGGCTCAGCGTTGCCAACTACACTGGCGGCTGGATGATGGAAAATTACTATGCTAAAGATACCTCTGACGATAAGGTCGCTTATTCGAGATTGGCGAAGTGGAGAGTTAACGCTTTTATTTCTTGCTTTAATCATTGCTATGACTTGTGTTAGTGCCTTAAATATTTTTGCCGGGCGAGTTAATGATCAGCTTGTAAATCAAGCTTCAAAACTATTGGGAGCTGATTTAGTGGTTAGAAGCAGCATACCTATTAATTATGACTGGATTCAAAAGGCGAAAAATTTAGGCTTAAAACAAACGGTTACGCTATCTTTTTTAAGCATGGTGGAACATGATGAAAAATTACAGCTTGCAGCTATAAAAGCGGTTGGAGATCCTTTTCCAATATTGGGCGATTTAAGAATTGCCAAACAATTACATGCCTCAGGAAGTAAAACATATACGGCACCCAAAGTGGGTACGGTATGGCTGGCTCCCCGTCTTTTTCCTCTGTTAACGCTTAAAGTAGGTGATTCACTGATGATAGGTGCTGCCCGATTGACGGTAGCAGGCATATTAGTTGAAGAACCAGGACAAACAGGGGATTGGTTTAACATCTCTCCTCGTATCGTAATGAATTGGCAAGATATCGCTAAAACGGAAGTGATTCAAACAGGTAGTAATGTGACTTATCGTTGGTTATTAACAGGACCTGGAAATAAATTAAATGCGCTAAAAACTTACCTCAATAATAAATTAACTGAACAGCAAGAACTGACTGATAGTACGGCTTCCAACCCTTCGATCACCCAAGTTATTCAGCGCACTTTGAATTATCTCAATTTAGGTACGTTAATGAGTCTTGTTTTAGCTGGTGTAGCTATTAGCATGGCTAGCTTGCGCTATAGCGGGCGACACATGCAGCAAGTCGCTGTTCTTCGTTGTTTTGGTGCATCGCAGTACCAGATTTTAAAGATTTACTTAGGTAGTATTTTATTACTCGGTACTTTGGCCTGCTTAATTGGTGTAGGTTTAGGTTATGCTGTGCAACCCTTACTTACTCAATGGTTACGAGGTTTGTTACCACAGTTTGATATGCATTTACCGATTAAACCTGCGCTATTGAGCATCGCTCTTGGATTAATAGTTCTATTGTGTTTTTCCTTGGTCAATATTTTGAAATTACGCCATGTTACTGCCGCCAATATTTTCCGTAAAGAGCAACTGTCTTGGACTATTGCAACTTGGTTTGGTTATGGATTGGCTTTTTTTCTTTTAGGTTCTCTTGCTTATTTTTATACGGGATCGTGGCCCCTTACATTAAGTGTGCTAGGAGGCTGTCTATTTTTTATTGGATTAGTAGTAAGCTCTTTATGGCTAATTTTTAGTTATCTTTCAAAAGCTAAACATTATATTCATATCAGTTGGCGATTTGGTTTTGCAAATATTGCTCGCAATCTTAGCAATAGTTCATTACAAGTAATTGGTATTGGTCTCGCTTTAACAGCGATTCTAAGTTTGTATATTTTAAGAACGGATTTATTGGCTAATTGGCAACAGCAGCAAGCAGATAATAGAGCAAATTATTTTATTATCAACATTGATCCCAGTCAGGTGAATGAAATTGACAAATTTTTGACAGTCAATCGTATTAAGGTATCTAATTTTTATCCGATGGTGAAAGGGCGTTTAATAGCTATTAATAATCAACCTGTTCAGAGAATTTTTGGTGAAAATGCAAAACAGATTACAGTTTTACAGCGAGAGCTTAATCTTTCCTGGACTAGTGACTTGCCGCCAACTAACAAAATTATATCAGGAGAATGGGTGCCTCAAACTAAAGAAGATTGGGTCTCAGTGGAAAAAGGGGTTGTTGATAAGCTTGGATTAGTTCTGGGTGATAAGCTCAGTTTTCGAATAGAAAATCGTGTTGTCACCGTCGTGGTAACGAGTATACGAACTGTAAATTGGACCAGTTTTAATCCCAATTTTTTTACCTTATTCAAGCCCGGAGTTTTAAATGATTTACCACAAACTTATATTGCGAGTATGTACTTATCGACAGCACAACAAAGTAAATTAAATGAAATTGTGAATCAATTTCCTAATGTAACCATTATTGATATAGCGAGCATACTAAAGAAAATTCAAACAATATTTACCAATACGGCGAAAGCGATTAATTTTATGAGTTTCTTTGGTTTTATTGCAGGTTTGGTCATCGTCATTCTTGCCATGCTATCGTTTACGGGTGTGAAGCAACAAGAAACACATGTGCTTAAGTTTCTTGGTATGGGGAAAAGACAACTATTATGGGTTCAAAGTAGCGAATCATTTCTAATTGGTTTTTATGCGGGCTTACTTGCTATTATTACAGCCTGCATTATTAATAATTATCTGGCAAAAGTCGTACTGGATCTGGATTTTCATGTTCCCTGGAAATTATTTGCTATCGTGCCGACTGCAACTGCAGCCTTTACGGTATTAATTAACAGCCTGGTGCTTAGAAGCCAATATCAAAAGCGAGGGCTTACCAGACTAACGCATTCCGATTCTTATTAGACAATCTCTCTTGAGTTCGTATGCTTGGTGAAAGTAGTCTTCAGAACACCTTTTTGCAACCACTCAAGATAAATTGTTTAAATTTATGGACATTCATTCATTGATCGGCGCCATTTGTTGGAAGAGACTCTTATGTATTAAGTGAGATTATTAGACTTTATAATGGGATGAGAGGTTACCCTTACAACTTGCTTTTATTGTTAAACATGCTTTTAAATGATAGCTGGAATATAAAAGCATAAAGCCAATAGAAAAGAGGCAGGCGGTTAGCGAGTAATAAATGCAATTTTTCTGTTAAATTTTTGTTTTTTTGCTGTACTTGCCATTTCTTCAGCTATAATGCTGACTTCTTTTATAAAAAAGGAAAATACCGTGCGTACATTACTTTTGTCTTTACTAATAGGACTTCTTTCGTTTGGATTGATTGTTAACGAAGCTGCAGCAAAGCGTTTTGGCGGTGGCCGAAGTTTTGGAGTTCAGCGTTCCTATAGCAGTCTTTATTCTGCAAAACCTAAACAAAATACGATAGGACAACGAGCAAATACCAATCGCTGGGGCGGTGTTTTAGGAGGGCTGTTAGCGGGCAGTCTTTTAGCTAGCCTTTTCATGGGAAATGGTATCGGTAGTGGTTTATTATCATGGTTAATTGTGGGTGCGGTATTGTTCTTTGCTGTTAACTTTTTCCGTCGTCGAATGCAACCAGGATTCCAATCGCCCAATGCATCGCGACAAGCATTTAATTGGCAACCTAACAACTACGCAAACAATAATTATCAGAATGCAGGCGGTTCTTCATTTTATCCCGCTGGTTTTGTTGAGGAGGAATTCCTACGTGATGCCAAAATAAAGTTTATTCGCTTGCAAGCAGCCTATGATCAAAAAAATCTGCAGGATTTACAGGAGTTTACCGCACCGGAAGTTTTTGCCGAAATTAAAATGCAGCTGGATGAACGCGGTAATGAGCCTAATAAAACTGAAGTAATTAATCTTAATGCTCAATTACTTGATGTTTCAGAGCAATCTGATTCAACCATTGCCAGTGTGCATTTTACCGGAACTATTAAGGAAAATAATGACCCAATCAGCCAATTGGATGAAATTTGGCATTTCCGTAAATTCCACAGAACAAATTATTGGGTTGTTGGTGGATTACAGCAAGACGTTACCCAACCTTCCTAATCAAAATTTCGCGGCATAAAGCCGCGAATTCATTCAAGTTCATTAATGAGAACTTTATGATGGAAAAATTATTTTCTTATGGAACGCTGCAATTAGAGCAGGTCCAAATGGCAACGTTTGCTCGTCTATTGCAAGGTCAAAGCGATCAGTTAATCGGATACAGGTTAGACGATTTGGTGATCACTGACCCTTATGTGATTGAAGTTAGTGGCAAAGCAATTCATCAAATTCTCGTTCCCACCGGTAATGAGAATGATCGCGTAGAGGGTACGGTTTTCTATTTAAATCATGATGAATTATTACTGGCAGATAGTTATGAAGTCGAAGACTACAAACGAATTAGTGTGCGACTTGCTTCTGGAATAGATGCATGGGTTTACGCACATCGCTCAGTAATCGATGTATCGCAAGCAATTGAGATTTAATCCTGTTTCTGGCTCAACAATAACGAAGGAACCCATTTTTGGGCAAACGCTGCGCAGGATAGATCCCCGCCTGCGCGGGGAATGATTCAAATAGGTATGTTTTGCCCTGTCAATACTGATTAGGGTTACAGAGGACTTCAAGAAAAACATCTTTAGCTAAAGATGTTCCCAGGTCTATGGTGATAATGGTTTGTAAGTTTGCTTACTGGGATGGTTCTATCTTTCTAAAAGGCAAATAGCGTGGTTCCCAAAACATATCTTTTATAATTTTTTCTAAATCCGCATCTTGATTAATTTGTGCGAGGTTTTCATTAATTGCTGTTTGTGCTACAGCAATGGCAATATGCTTTGCAACAGCCTGAGCATCGTCGAGGGAAGGGAGTAGCGGTAAAAAGCTATCTTTTTTACTTGGCGAATATTCACTTAAAGCTTCAGCTGCAGCCCAAATCATTCCTTTTGATAATCTTGAGGCTTGTACTGCCAAAATTCCCAATCCAATGCCTGGGAATACCAAGGCATTATTGCACTGAGCAATCTGTAATAATCGATTTTGATACTCAACAGCAGGGAAAGCTGTTCCTGTTGCTATTAGTGCTTTTCCCTGGCTCCAGGTCATAATGTCAGCAGGTTGTGCCTCACATTTCTCATCAGGGTTTGAAAGTGGAAAAATAATTGGTCGTTCACAAGCTGCACTCATTGTTTCAACAATATCTTGAGAAAATGCACCGGATTGAGCGGAGCAGCCAATCAAAATGGTTGGTTTAATTTGACGTACTGTGTCTGTTAATGAAGGGAATTGCCTGCTATGAATTGTCCAGCCCTCCATTTCTGCTTGCTTGCGAGCATAAGGTTTTTGCGCTTCAGTTAATTCTAAATCAGAATCAACTAGCAGACCTTGGCGATCAATCAGCCAAAAACGCTCATATGCCTCTTTTTTACTCAAACCACGACGAATCATTGCATCAACAATTTGGTCGCTAATTCCAGTACCAGCCGAACCAGCCCCAAAAACGAGGATTCGGTGATCCTCAAGACTTACACCTGTTACATCACAAGCTGCTAGAAGTGCTGATAAAGTAACAGCACCTGTTCCTTGAATATCATCGTTGAAGGTGCACATCTTGTCTTGAAATTTATCTAAAATACGCCGGGCATTATTGCGGCCAAAATCTTCCCAATGTAAGAATGCATTGGGGAAGTGTTTGTGAATTGCATTGACGAAAGTAAGAATGAAATCATCGTATTCTTCGGTATTGATCCGAGGATGTTGACAACCCAAATACAGTGGATCATTAAGTAAATCGCTATTGTTAGTACCTACATCAAGAAATACAGGTAAAGTTCGCGTGGGATCTATACCACCACAAAGCGAATAAACCATCAGTTTTGCAACGGGAATGTCCATGCCGCCGATGCCTTGATCGCCAATGCCCAAAACACCTTCCCCATCAGTAACAACGATTAAATCAATTTCAGGATTAGAGCGGTTATTAATAATCTCTTCAATTTGATTTTTATCTGAATGAGCAATATACAAGCCGCGAGGCTGGCGGTATTCATGGCTATAACGTTTTACTGCAGTTCCAACAATGGGGGTGTAAATAGTCGGAAGCATTTCACCTAAGTGTTTACTGATTAATTTATAAAAAAGAATCTGGTTTTTATCATGAAGATTATTCAGATAAATATTTTGTTGCAGTCGATTGCTGTAGCTTGAGTATTGTAGATAGGCTCGTTTAACCTGCTCATCTAACGTTTCAACTCGGTGAGGCAATTTCCCAAGGAGCCCAAAAGCACGACGTTCTTCCTGGGTAAATCCTGTGCTTTTATTAAGTTGCGGAATGGTTAGTAAGGGTTTGCCGCAAAGTGAGGTTTCTATAATAAGTTCCCCAGTTTGCTCATCGCGAATTACTTTAAAATCTAGCATGGTTCTTTCTTACAAAATGCGGTGTGCTAACAATATCGAATCAGTCTCATTTATTCAATCTGAGTTTGCTCAAAACCACAATAGAGTGTTACTACTTTAAGCGTAAAATCGAATGGAATGCGGTTTGAACAATTAAAATACATTAAATAGGAAAAAAGAATCCACCCTATTGGGATGACATTGTTTAAATTCTGGAATTACATATTCCTTACTGATGTTAGAAATGGTTAAAAAACATAAGTTTTTATAACCAACATAGCGTTAGTTACTGACAAGTGTTAACATCGGAGGCTTTATTGAAAGAGCGAGATTGCTAATGGGGAAATATTTACTCCTGATTTTTGCATCCATGACATTGACTGCCTGCACTGTGCAGGATGAAAATTATTACCGTAGAAACCCTAAAGCCCTACAGCAAGCAGTAAAAAACTGCCCCAACCAAAAACCATCACGATTAAGCTGCGAACAATTAGCTATTGTGGCTGAAAGTGTCAATGAGCTAGCATATCAATTGCAAATGAGCCCACAAGCCTTTGGTAAAGAAATATTGCAACTGCAGGAAACTTTAGCAAAACAGCAAGTTGAGTTAGAAAATAACCCGAATCAACCTGAGCTTAAAAGTTTAATTGAAAAAACTAAACAAAATTTGGCTGAACGTTTAGCAATTGTAAAGTGGCTAGAGTCACCTGAGAGTTAAGTAATGAGAATTTTAGTAAGCAATGATGATGGGGTAAATGCCCCTGGGATACGTGCTTTAGCCAATGAAATGTCCCATATTACTGAAACGATAGTGGTTGCTCCTGATAGAAACCGTAGTGGGGCAAGTAATTCTTTAACCTTAACAAGGCCTTTACGAGTTAGACAATTGGATAATGGCTATTACAGTGTTGAAGGAACACCAACGGATTGTGTTCATTTAGCGCTTACAGGATTTTTAAAGCCAACCGTTGATATCGTTGTTTCAGGGATTAATGAAGGAGCTAACCTTGGCGATGATATTCTGTATTCAGGCACAGTGGCCGCTGCAGTAGAGGGCCGTTATCTTGGTTTGCCGGCCATTGCTTTTTCGATGGTAGGGGATAACATCCAGTATTATGATACTGCCGCTGCTATTGCACGGCATTTAGTGAAGAAATTAACAGCAAATATATTGCCGTCCCAGACTATTCTCAATGTTAATATTCCTGATTTACCTCTCGATAAAATTAAAGGGATAGAAGTGACTCGCTTGGGAACTAGACATGGGGCTGAGCCAATCATAAAGGAGTATGATCCAAGAGGTCGACCCATTTTTTGGATAGGGCCTCCTGGGTTGGAGGCAGATGCGGGTCCAGGAACAGATTTTTACGCAATCAGTCAAGGTTATGTGTCCATTACACCTTTACAGCTTGATCTAACTCATTATAAGGTTTTTGATCAATTATCAGCTTGGGTGGAAAAAATTGATTTGGCATCTGAGACTCCCCTGGAATCGTAGAATGTCACGAAAATTTGTATGCATGAGCCTGGAGTTCGTAGGTATAAAATTAGCAATTTTGAGAGCATCACTATGTACAAGCTATGCGTATTAGTCTTTCTTTTTTTGCTGAGCGGATGTGAATCCAGAACGACACTTGCACCAGTTGTCGAATTAAATTGGCGTTCTCCAAGCAATCATCAAAATGTGCATATAGTTCGTCGTGGGGATACTCTCTATTCTATAGCATTTCGTTATGATAAGGATTATCGAGAATTAGCAGCCTTTAACCATTTACCAAGTCCTTATGCTTTAAAAGTTGGACAAGTGCTAAGAATAGGCGCAGCCTCAGCACCGAAAAGGCATTTTTCACGATGGGTAGCACCTCAAAAACAACGCTATGTTGCAAAAAGAACTACAATTAAAAGAGAACCCTCAAAAAATGTCCTAAGGGCGACCTGGACTCCCGCAAACTCCAATCAGCACTGGGTTTGGCCGGTAAACGGGCGTGTGGCCACCGGATTCATCCCTCAGCAAGGCAAAAAAGGCATAGATATTGCTGGTAAAAAAGGGGAAAAGATTCGTGCGGCTTCCAGTGGAGTAGTAGCTTATTCGGGGAGCGGCCTATCTGGATATGGTAATTTGATTATTATTAAGCATAACAATCAGTTCCTTACGGCATATGGTAATAATCTGCATAATTTGGTTAAGGAAGGACAAAGTGTTAAAGCAGGACAAATTATTGCCGAAATGGGAGTTATTGATAGACGATTTTGGGGTGTTCATTTTGAAATCAGAAGGGCCGGTAAGCCGGTTAACCCTCTGAGTTATTTAGGAAGAGGTTGACAACCTAACTGATGTTGCAGGTAGGTCATTAATAAGGGTGTTTTTTCTTTAATGGATATAAACACATAGGTGATATGATGCAACCAGATGATGAATCAGTAAAAGCAGATGAAATCCCAGAAGAGGAGTGGGAGGAGTCTCCAGAAAATGAGACTTTGCTGAGCGAAGACGATATTGACACTGTAGAAGATGCTGGAACTGAGCCTGATTTTAGTGATGAGGAGGCATTTCCAAGTTTTCAGCGTGGCAGACAAGCTGCAAAAATAATGGATGCTACGCAAATCTATCTAAGTGAAATTGGATTTTCGCCGTTACTTTCAGCTGAAGAGGAAGTGCACTATGCAAGGCGGGCACTTAAAGGTGATGCCGCTTCGCGTAAAAAAATGATCGAATCCAATTTACGGTTGGTCGTTAAAATTGCACGGCGTTATCTCAATCGCGGATTGCCATTACTTGATCTTATCGAAGAAGGAAATCTCGGGCTGATGAAATCAGTTGAGAAATTTGACCCAGATAGAGGATTTCGTTTTTCGACTTATGCCACGTGGTGGATTAGGCAAACGATAGAGCGCGCCATCATGAATCAGACAAGAACGATTCGTCTTCCTATTCATGTAGTTAAAGAGCTTAATGTGTATCTAAGAGCGGCTCGTCAACTTACGCAAAAACTTGATCATGAACCATCAGCAGAAGAGATTGCTGATATGGTGGACAAACCTCTTGAGGATGTTGAAAAATTGCTTGGTTTGAATGATAAAGTTGCTTCCGTAGATACACCCATTGGTTATGATGAAAATAAATCTTTGTTAGATACAATTGCTGATGAAAACAGCATGAATCCTGCTGAATTGTTGACGGATGAAAATTTACGTACGCATATTGAATCATTGTTAGATAAATTAACAGAGAACCAACAACAAGTTATTGCTAGACGTTTTGGGCTGCGTGGATTTGAAAAAGCTACCCTCGAAGATGTTGGTAAAGAAATTAATCTTACTCGAGAGCGAGTTAGACAAATTCAGGTTGAGGCGCTCAAAACATTAAGAGGTCTTCTTGAGAGAGTTGGTTTGACGCAGGAAGATTTATTTTAGTTTGTGCCTAAAAACATGAACCAGGTATTACCTGCTTCATGTTTTTATTTTATTAAAATACAATGCATTATCTCATCAGGCTTTCACAATCTCGTCATCCTGAGGAATTTATGACGAAGATCTCCTGAATGAAGAGCATTCCCTTTAGGTAAGATGCCTGTGTTACATTCTGGAGATCCTTCACTCTGGATGACGAGGTTGTGAACGGTTACGTTATACCTGGCATTCAAAAGAAACTATTTTTCTTGAATTTTTTGAAACTCTGGCATACTTACCCTAAGACCTACCATAAACAGATTAGCTTCGGGTTTATAACGTCCACTTAATGATGCTCCAGACAGTGGTTCAACATTGGTCCAGGTTGCATCATCATATTGCGTAAATTGATAGGTAAAAAGAATTTCGGTGTTTGGAGTAAGTTGGTTGGCAACACCCGCTTTAAGTCCCCAACCAGTTAACCATTCCCGAAAATTGCCAGTCACCCCGGCATTCCCAGCTGTATTTTCTGAACTAATTTTAAATCTACTGCGAGAGACTCCTGGTCCAACAAAAAAGCGAACATTTTCATGGTAATGGTACTCGGGTAAAGCAAACAGACTAAAACCATAGTCTAATTTCTCTTCTGTTTGTACAGAATCCAAAAAGAACCAATTGTGAATAGTATGTTCTGCTTTTCCAGTAAATAAATCGGCATTACCTTCGAGATTGAGGCCAAATTTATCAGTAAATAAAAAATCATAGCCTGCAGCTAATTGCCCATGAAAATTAGTATATCCACTATGGAAGTTTTCAGAAGTAAGAAAAGGGTCGCCAAGGGGATAAGCCAAATCTTTCTCTATATTTACTGCATTAACCCCAAGATTAATAGCACCATACCAGTTTGCATTGGCAGTTAAGGGAAGCAAGCCCAGGCCAATTATTAGCATAGAATATTTATTCATGTTTAACCTCATTTATAAAATGCTTGGAATAGTGATCACATTGGATGTTTCATTTGCACCGCCACCTTGTCTCATGACAGTGATAGAAACATCAATGGCACGAGGGGAGGTAATGTTTCTTACAATAAAGCGATGATTGGCTTCATCCAGATCCAAGCTCGCATTGGGTAAACCATTAAGAATATAGCGAGTAACAAATCGCTTATCCAAACCCGAGTAAATAATAAATGCTTCTCTACGATTCATGGGATTACGATCAGCTTGAGTTAAAGATAACAATGCACTAATTGCAAAATTTTGTTTGGAGATGGTAAAGAAAGTGCCTCTTGATGATCTCACCATAATACGTGCCGAAGACGTAGTGACGTTTGGAACAGTGATTGTTGCAGCCCCTACATTGGGTGCGTTTTGTAATAGGACATAGGGATAAGTTATACCACCATCAGTTGATAAAAGAATATCAACCGTCTGAGCACTCACTGGAGCTAGATTAGTGTTGGCTACGTCCCAAATTACTGATTTTGTCGTACCGGCTCCCCAACTTATTCCACTTGTTGTGGGATAAGTTAATAAGAAAGGGCCTGCGGTATTTGTTGTAGTCACTGTAACGTCTGTGAAAGCATTACAGGAGCCTCCAGGTGTATTCGCACGTACGGAAACTCTAAATTTTAAAATCCTTGATACGGAGGGTAATACTTCCCAAGTAAATGGACCATTGCTGGCCAGTGCCGTTAAATTGGGTAAAAAACGTGTAGGTAACGAGGTTGGGCTAAAGCTTCTAAAGTTAGGCCCGCCTGTTGCTGAGCTCACTGGTGGTTGAATAGAAACCTCATTATTTTGTTGTTCCCAGGTATAAGTTAATACTCTGCCTGTTGGGCTTATTGCTGAAGCTGTCAAACTAAAAGGGGTACTTACTGGAATATAGGTAAAACCATTGGTTCCAGTAATAACTGGTGCTGATGGAATGGGGGTTTTGACGGCGCAGGTATGTGCCGGATTATTAATAAAATTTCCCATTTCCTGTAAACTTATTCCATTGAAATAAGCGTCAGAATGAGCTTGCACATTAGGCGCACAAATTCCTGCATATCCCATAATAGTACTGCCGCTTCCTGGCTCAACTGCTGTAGCATTATTTCGGTTGCAATTGTTATTCTGGACATGATTCGCACCAAATTGATGGCCTATTTCATGAGCTACATAATCCACATCGAAGGGATCGCCTACAGGGCGGGGTTGCCCTGTGGCCCCTTTTGCCTTTTCTGCCGCATCACAAACACTACCCAGACTGGCTAGTCCGCTACCGGCTGAATCAACCACATGCCCGATATCATAATTAGCTGAACCGATTACTGCGTCAACATTCGTTTGATTTTCTTCTATAAGTGCATCAGGGTCGCCGTGTGTATAGGGCTGAGTATTGGGGTCTGTGTAAATAATCATTGCGTTATTAGCAATAAGTTGCAGGGTTATAGCAATATCTCGTTCGTAGATACCATTAACACGATTCACTGTAGTCACTTGAGCTGCCAGTGCTAAAGGAACTGTTCCACCATGGAATGCAGTGTATTCGGCTGTAGCTGCCATAGCCAAACGGTATTTTCTTAATTCGCAGGAAGAAAAATTAACAAAGTGTTTGAATTGGCTGAAATCCTTTAATGGTTGACTTTGACCCGAAACACCGCATTTTATTCTTTTGGATGTAGTAAAGTCTTTTTGGTAATACACCATATAATATTGCGTGTTACCCCTTTCTAAGGGATCGATAAAAATAGTGTGTTTACCGGGAACCATGATCATCGCATGAAATCCATGTGGCGTGATGTCGAGTTTTACAAATTCATTTGATTTGCCCACACCATAAGCATCATAGGTTTTAATTTCTGGAAATTTAGCAGCTAACTGCGATTCCATTGTATTGTTTTCTAGCACTTTATATTGATGCATAGTGCCGTCAGGATGAGGTAATTCAAGGAGCAGCGGCGATACTCCTGGATTTAAATTGTCTCGATGAGGAGCATGCTCGAGTTCAGTGTAGAGTTGGTTGATATCAATTGCCACAACACGATAATGCTTTGCATGAATATAACGTTCGCCACCCGTTAACGACATTGATGAGGGAGCGACATCTTTCACTACGCGAATTACAGGTTGTGCCACTAAAAAAGAAGAAAATAGCAGCAGAAACGCTGCAATAAACATCCGTGTCATCGTTCTCATTTCCAATAAGTAAAATTTTTGCGAAATCACTATATCAAGTTAAGTTCATATTCTCAAATGAAAATTTTTAGAGATTTATCGCTGACTATTAGGCCATTTAAGTACAGTAGCCCTTTATGAAATTTATAAAAATAAACCTTACTGGTTAAGTTTTATCTCAGCAACAGGTTGAGTTGATTGTTCCTCAGTGGTAGTTTTCCAAAAAGGAGTTACTACGATTTTAATCTTTTCTTTATATTCCAGTTTATAATCAGTCATACTTTTGCCGGTTTCTTTCTTGAATTGTTCTTTGAAATCGGCAGTTGCAGACATTTGTTGCGCTATTTCATTAATATAAGTAAAGTGCTCAAGAACCATCTTTTCATTGGCGCCAAAATTTTTCGTTCTAATTAAATCTTCAATCTTTTGTCTCGCCATGTTAATAAGTTCTTCATCTTCAAAGGGTAATTGTTTAGCTAACTCTTTAAATTTATCTTTAAAGTCACTGCCATACAGCTGCTCTATTCCCTCTGCTTTTGCCTTTACAGATACGGCTCCAATTTTCATCATGTCATCGATAATGTCTGGTATGGAGGCTTTGGCATCCTGAATAAATTTTTCTACATAAGGTGCTAATAAATTTTCAGAAATACTGAGAGCTGATGCTAAATGTTCAAGCATGACCGTTAGTGACAAATGATAGCTTTCTATAGTTAGTTCACGCATAGCCGGTGGACTGGTTTCTTGGGAGCGTTTTTTGACATGGATCATGGCTGACTCAACCATTGCTGAATTAACAGGATCCAGTAGCGCAGTATGGATTGCACTTTCATTGATTACTGCAGTAATTTGTTTGTCTTTTAAAAGAGATGCTACAAGTGTTAAGCGCAATTCTTCCCATTTACCAAAAGTACTTACTTTAAACTTTCCCATACCATTCTCCATAATGCTTAACAAAATAAAAATCGCCAATAGATTTATCCTTATTTATGTATGCAAGCAAGTTATTTCGGAGAAAATTAAAAAAGGATTTATAAAAATATCAATCAAGTTAATCTTCGCTGTAGAGAAGTAAGAGCTTGTTATAATGGGTAAAATTTTACATGAAACCTGGAGAGTCGCTTTATTAGAGAGCACAATTAGGTCAAATTATTCTCCACTATGGTCTTTTGGTTAAAAACATTAAACTGGAAGATACTACTTGTTGTTCTATAATGGAGCAGTTATGTAATTAGTTTCACGAGATTATTATGCGTAATTAGGTAATTGTTGACATTGATGACTGTTCAAGAACCCATCAGCTTAAGATTGGTATGCCTGAAACTGATAAAATTCATCGTAGTGATGTCGCAATTATTTTAGGCTCTAAAGTTAATCCTGATGGCACGCTCTCGCAACGGTTAGCTGCCAGACTTAATAAGGGAATTCAGCTATATCAGCAAGAATTACGATGTAATATATCACCTCTTTATACGGCACATGCCAACTATTTTGAGTGGCGCGATATTTATTCTATTGTACGTGAAATCGCTGGACTATATTATTATTGGATTAAATATCCTGCTTGCGTTTAAAATTAAACCATCTCTTGAGTAATCAACTGTGCAAAATAATTAAAATTTTGATATTTCTGGTAATACACTTCAAGTTCCTTCATGCACGTTGAATTGATTATACATTTTGTCTCAGGAATAAAATCAATTAGAGTATTAATGATCACGTGTTCGGGCGCATTTTTATCGATTAATTGTTTTACTTGGCTATCAATTAATCGAATTATTTCTTTATCATTTTCTGAAAGCATTACAGACATAAAACCCTTTAGTTGCCAGCTTGTATTTAACTATTTTATATTGATGAATCACCTTTATTGCAATACTTTTGAGGCTCAATTTTTTCTTGAATAAGCTTATCAATATAAAGCGTGTTTTCTTTTATATTGGCTAAATTTTCAGGGCTAAAAGAGCATTGTTCTGGAGGAGATTGGAAATGATGTCGATCCAATAAGCCTTCAAACTCCTGTAAACTGTGAGGCTTGAATAAACCTAGATTATTTCGTTTTATTGCACAAATATCTCGAATGAGTGCGAGAACGATAGTCTCATTTGCTTCATTAAGCTCATGGTTAGAGAGCCAATGAGAAATGGCTGTTAATTTTCGGACTTTATTTTCTGTGTTAAGTTGAAACCAACTAGCGCGGCCATGTTTTTTTTGCTCGATGTTTTTGATTAATTGTTCAACGATCATTTGCACTAAGGGCGCTTTATTAAGAGATAATGCTGTCTCTGAGGCAAATAAGTTTTCATGGGGTATGGGAGGAGTGGATTGTTTTACTTCTAACACCTCATCAGTCATTTGAACTTTAGTAAATTCCTTGGCTTTTGAGATATTGTTATAGGTTTTTTTGCAATAAGGGTAACCTTGCTGTTCAATAATTTTTAGAACACGCGAACAGTATTCATCAAGTTTAAATAAATTACTTTTTATTGGCTCTTCGGTTGAGGTGGTCAAGTGCTGCGCTGCGTATTGAAAAAGGGTTAAACTTGACGCCAGTTTTAATGCATCTGTAGCCTTTTTATCATCAAGATAGGATCCCATTAATACGTTAACGTGGATCCCTTGTTCCAATTTTTCGGCAATCAGTTTTACCATCTTAAGATAACGCGAAAAAAGTACCTCATCTTGCAAATAAGCACAGGCTTCAGTGAGATCAGTAATGCCATAGGTTGCTGAATTCGGGCTTTTACCTAATATTTTTAGCTGTGGAAGGATATACCAAATCCAATGACCGATTTTTCTTCCAGATTTGATTTCAGCATAGGCATCATCATACTGTTTTTCTTGTGCGTCGTGGAAACGTTTTAATCCTGAAGGATCTTTCTTCTTTGGGGGCATAACGTTAAGTTTTAAAAATTACAGAGTTCTAACCTGAGCTTAGCATAGCATTGTTAATGCAATATTATGTCGTTAGGATAATTGTCCGACCGTCAACAAGTTTGTACTTTCACAGTTTTGCCAAATAGCTTTAAGTGCCTTTTTTTTGCTTAGTGTTAATGCTGGCATGCCGCCCTCAATTAACTATCTAAATGGGCAATGCGTACAAATTTCTTGAAGATGCTTTAGCTCTTGATTTCAGCTACGAAATTGATATGAATACATTTACCCTTATTAATTAAGAGCCTCTAGGTCCTAATTAATAAGGAACAATAATGAGTCCAACATAGATGATTATTTCTTCTTTCTCCTCATCGCTTTAATCACTGCTCTTATTGTTATTTGCGCTAGAGTCCTCGCCATTTGTTGTACTCTGTGTGTCTGAGCTGGCAGCTGTAGCAGAGGTGCCTTCACTTACGCCTGAAGAACATTGAGCTGCAATTGCGTTGATTTGGTCGCTGTATTGTTTATCAGTTAAGTTGTCAGAGATTTTGACAAGTTTCATTAGCTCAGGTTTAGCACAGCTACAATAGTTGCTGGATGCTTGTTTATCTTTGTCATCCATTTTGGGGAAAACAAGAGTAAATTTATCGATACAATATTCATCAATGTCTTCATTAGTGGCTTTATCCAGGCCTACTTCGTTTTCAAGAGAATCCATGGTGTCTTGCAAAAGTGTTTGTGACATACACAGTTGCATTGTTTTATTCACCGCTTCTTGGGTGTCTAAGGGGTGACGAGAAGCACATTCACAATACTTTTCACCAAAATTTCTATAACCAATTTTATCTTTTATGTCTTCCATTCTTTTCATCCAGGAATCAACACAATTTGTCTGGAATGATTCTTGAGGAGTGCTATTAGTTGCTTCTGCGGTATTTCCACATAAGGGCACAAGACCAATAGTAGTAGCGATTAAGAAAGATCTGACGTGACTTAAACTCATTGGTTTCACTCCTTGAATTAAAAAGATTTTTTTATTTGATAATTATTGGATTTAATCTAGGATTGATCAAAATTGCAAGGCAAATGTTGCCAGCATGCGGAATAATTTTTCTCTCTGGTAGAATGTGATAAAGCTTGTTCACTCACTAGCCATGGTTTTTTAGTTTCAAACATAAAGGCCAGGGTATTTTGATAGCGAGTTGGTTTTAATTCTTCATTGATAACACTACGATAAGTATCGTTGTCAGGTCCATGCGCTGTCATGCAATTGTGGATACTAACGCCGCCTGGAAGAAAACCCTCTTTCTTTGCATCATATTCACCTGTAATCAACCCCATCAATTCACTCATGATATTGCTATGAAAATAAGGGGGTCTGAAAGTGTGGTCTGCTACCATCCATCGTGGCGGAAAAATAACAAAGTCAAGATTGGCTACGCCGGGTGTATTACTTTCCGATGTTAATACAGTAAATATTGAAGGATCAGGATGATCAAAGCTTACTGTATTGATGGTATTGAATAAAGCAAGATCATAGGTATATGGTGCATAGTTACCGTGCCAGGCAACAACATTTAAAGGCGAGTGATTGGACTTTGCTGACCAAAATTTTTGCTGATACTTACACAGCAATTGCACCTCATCGTGAATATTTTCAAAAGCTGCATAGGGATATACAAAATGTCGAGGATTTGCTAAGCCATTAGAACCGATTGGACCTAATTGAGGTAAACTAAATGGTTGTCCCATATTTTCACATAGATAACCTGCGGCAAATGATGAGTCTAAATCAACTCTAAATTTCACGCCTCTAGGGATGACCGCAATTTTCCCTGGGGCAAGCGAAAGTTTTCCAAATTCAGTAAATAATGTCAGTTCACCTAAATAGGGAACAAATAACATTTCTCCATCACTATTACTAAAATAGCGTTTTTGCATGGATTGATTGCATTGATAAATGTAGGCATTGGCTGATTTGCTACCCGCTAAAAAAAATAAACCGTCTATGAAATCTTTTATAACTGTAAGAGGCGGTTGAGGAGTCCAGCGCATGGGGTTTGGCGCTTGCATTTCAGCATAAGTTATTAAACAGGCTTTTTCATAAGGCTTGTAATCCTCATGAACCACGGATGGGAGTGTGCGATAGAGCCAGCTATGTAAATTACTATGTCTTGGTCGAGTAAAGGCACTACCACTGAGTTGTTCGGCAAAAAGGCCAAATTGACACTGCTGTGGGGAATTTTGCTCCTTAGGTAATGCTCCTGGTATTGCTTCAGTTTGATGGTAATTACCGAATCCTGCTAAATACACCACAATCTCCCTTCATAATTTAACGCCATTAGCATAGCTTGAAAAAGTAAAAAATGTCGAGCTTATTAGAGGATACGAGCTTAGCATCAGTTCTTTTTATAGCGTTGACGATGTATAATTTTATTATTTAATTAAAGTTGGGCTAATTCGGGGTTTGGAAATTCTACTTTGTTTTGTCTCAGTGGATATCCTCAAAACTGGTTAGCGCTTTTTCTTGAGGTATATAGTCATGGCAGGACACAGTAAATGGGCTAACATTCGTTTTCGTAAAGGAGCCCAAGATGCTAAACGCGGCAAAATTTTTACTAAACTTATTCGTGAAATTACTGTAGCAGCAAGAACAGGAGGGGGCGATGAATCTACAAACCCCAGATTGCGGGATGCTGTTAGTAAAGCGCTTAAAGCGAATATGAAGCGAGATACCATTGATAATGCCGTTAAGCGAGGTGCAGGGGGGTTAGACGGCGCTAATATGATTGAGATGCGCTACGAAGGCTATGGTCCAGGTGGCGTTGCTATTTTGGTTGATTGTTTATCCGATAATAAAAATCGTACTGTTTCAGAGGTAAGGCATGCTTTTACTAAGCATGGTGGAAATTTGGGCACTGATGGTTCCGTATCTTATTTATTCAATAAACAAGGTGAAATTTTGCTGGTCGCCGGACAACCTGAAGAGCGGGCAATGGAAGTAGCTATTGAAGCCGGTGCAGAAGACGTTGTTACTGAAGATAATCAGATGGAAGTTATTACTGCCGCGGATAACTATCATGCTGTTCTTTCTGCTCTTCAGGAAGCTGGCTATGAAGTGGAACAATCTCATTTAACGATGCGCGCACAAACAACGGTTTCTCTGGATAAAGATTCTGCCGAATCACTAATGAAATTAATTGATATGCTTGAAGATTTGGATGATGTACAGGAAGTTCATAGTAATGCGGAACTTCCTGATGTTCTATTTGAAACTGCTTAATGAGCATTATTCTGGGAATTGATCCTGGCTCTCGTATTACAGGCTACGGGATAATTCAGGAGGAAAGACGTAAAATTCGCTACATCGACAGTGGTTGTATCAGAACTTCTGAAGGTGAATTAAGTCACCGACTTTTGCAGATTTTTGATGGGATTTGTCAGCTGATGGATGATTATCATCCTGATGAAGTCGCTATAGAGCAGGTGTTTTTGCATCAAAACCCAAGTTCTGCTCTTAAGTTAGGCCACGCTCGAGGTGTGGCTATGGTCGCTGCTGCTTCCCATCGTGTCAAAGTTAGTGAGTATTCTGCTCGAGAAGTTAAGCAATCAGTGGTTGGTTATGGGGCTGCCCAAAAAGAACAAGTAAAACATATGGTGGTTAAGTTATTGATGCTTAATAGTGCGCCGCAAAATGATGCTGCAGATGCATTGGCAATTGCAATTTGCCATAGCCATATGCGTCATAACTTATCCCTTATCCAGCAGTCAACAAATTCTAGGAGACGCGCGCGATGATTGGTTGGTTAAACGGACAAATTATGGATAAAAATCAGCCTGGTAAATTAGTGTTGGATGTCAATGGGGTTGGTTATGATGTTGAGACATCGCTTCATACTTTTTTTCAACTCGAGACGCAGCCTGGTTCAATCGGTTTACACATTCATACAATCGTTCGTGAGGATGCTTTATTATTATTTGGCTTTTTGGATAAGCAAGAGCGCGCTTTGTTTAGAGCCTTAATCAAGGTAAATGGGGTGGGTCCTAAAGTAGCAATGGCAATTCTATCAAGCATTACCCCTACGGAATTTATTCAATGTATTGAAGACGAAAATGCTCAGTTGTTAACAAAATTGCCAGGTATTGGTAAAAAAACTGCTGAACGCTTGTTAGTGGAAATGAGAGATAGTATTAAGCAATTTACGAATTCTTATGAACAGCAAACCCAGAAATTATTGCATAGTAGGAATGATCAAGAAGAAGCAATTAGTGCTTTAGAAGCCTTGGGTTATAAACAGCAAGAGGCCGCAAAAGTGATCAAAAAAATTGATGATGGTAGTAAAACCTGTGAGCAACTGATCCGCCAGGCACTACAGTTATTATCCAGTCGGTAATGACGTTTGGAAGACAATGGGGCTCGCTAGTTTGCCTTCGTTGGAAAGTAAGCTCGAACAATAAGTCCAGTTCCTTCGGTTGGTGAGGCAAGTTCTACGCGACCTCCATGAAGATCGGTAATTTGTCGAACAATGGCTAATCCCAAACCACTACCTGGACTTTTATTTCCTAGTACACGGAAGAAGCGTTCAAACACGCGATCTTGAAGTTCACTGGGAATTCCAGGACCATTGTCGCGTACTTCCAGGATTAACTCTTGATTTTGCGCATAAATACGTACCGAGACTTTGCCATTCTCTTTACAATAGCGAATTGCATTATCCACAAGATTGCGAATTAAAATACCCAGCGCGGTGGGATTGCCTGCAAAACGGGGTAAGTGCTCATCATGTTCAAAATCCAGTTCAATTTGTTTTTCCACGGCACTCGGCGCTAACATCGCTAAGACTTCGCGAGCTATCTTCACAAGGTTTACTTCATCGATATCATTAATACTTGCTGCTTCAGGGACAAGTTTACTCATTGTCAGCAACTGCTGCACGATATGAGTACTGCGATTAACACTGGCTATTAATTTTTGCAGAGCTTGGTTTTTCTCATCAATATTATTTGTATTTAATGCCACTTGTGCTTGTGCTTTCAATGCGGCGAGTGGCGTACGCAATTCATGAGCCGCATCCGCGGCAAAGCGTTTCTCCCGTTCAAACCCTTCTTTAAGTCGATAAAATAATTTGTTTAACTCATCAATAACGGGCTTAATTTCTTCGGGTACTTCTTGCAAATCAACGGGCTCCAAATGGGTAGGGGCACGGTTCGCAACTTCCTGAGCAACTCTATCAAGACTATCCAGACCTCTACCAATGATTATCCAGATTAATAATCCAGATAAAGGAAACGTTAATAACATGATATAGAGATCATCTTGGGCAATGCGATGGCCTAGTTCATTACGAGTATCATAGCGTTCGGCTAAAACGGTTCGTACACCCGCTTGTTCATTATAAGTAGTAAAAACACGCCATTTTTGATTTGCCACCATCTTGTCACTAAAACCATCTATTTCAGAGGTGAGAGGGATTTTAGGAGCAGTGGGCGAATGTAATAAGAGCTTACCTCCATTTGTCCATACTTGAAAATTAAATTTATCCAAATAACTTTTGGGAGGGAGATCATTTAAAAAACGACGTTGATAATAGTTGTCAATTTTTTGAGGAATAATTTCAAGCGCATCTTGAATTTTTCCAAGGGGACGTTGATGAAGATCATCCCCTAGTAAAGCTTGATAGGATAAGGCAGAAATAGCCATTAATGTATCAAGATGCTCTTGAATATCTTTTTGATCTAAGTAGTAATTACCTATGGCAGTTAATGTCGTTGTAATTGTTATTGCTAATAATAAGTTAATTAGCAAAAACTTGCGTATGGAGGATTTCACAATACTTAATTACTCTCATTCTTTTCTGCCATATATCCGACACCACGAATAGTGCGAATAAAATTGGCATTGAGTTTTTTGCGTAAGTTGTGAATGTGAACTTCCAGGGCATTAGAATCCACATCCTCATCCCAACCATAGATACTTTGCATTAATTGCTCTCGCGATAAAACTTGGCCGCTGTTTTCCAGCAATTTTTGCAACAATGCAAATTCACGTCGCGGAACATTGACCATTACATCGTCAACGTAGACAGAATGCGCCGCAGGATCCAGAGTGATATTGCGATATTGTAGAACAGAATCAGCTCGACCTTGCGAGCGTCTAACCAGTGCCCGAACTCTGGCGCTCAATTCGTTTAAATCAAAGGGCTTGGTTAGATAATCATCAGCACCGCTATCCAAACCTTTTACACGATCTTCGACTGTTTCACGAGCCGTAAGAATAATGACAGGGGTAGCATTTCCATCGTGACGAATGGCTTGAAGGAAACCTAATCCTGAAAGTTTAGGTAATCCCAAATCAAGAATAATAAGTTCAAATGATTCAGATTTTACTGCTGCTCTGGCTGCTTCACCATCTTTTAGCCAGTCTACTACATAGCCAAATTGAGTAAGGCCAGCTTTTACTGCATCGCCCAGTAATTCATCATCTTCAACCAGTAGCAATCGCATTCTTGCTCCTAATAGTTCAGCCCCTACGGGATTCACCGGAGGGTTGTTCTACGTCTTTTTCAATCAAGTGTCTGGTTAGATATAATGCCTGTAGAAAGACAAATAATAACGTAAAACCAGCACCACCAAATAACTTAAAGTTAACCCAAATTTCAGTACTATAATAGTACGCCACATACAGATTAACACTACCCATTAAAACAAAAAACAGGGCCCAAGCATAATTTAAACGATACCAGATTTTTTTCGGTAAGCTTATATTGCCATCCATCATTTTTTGAATTAAAGGTTTATTGCTCACAAAAGGAGAAAACAGAAATACTAATGAAGTGAGCCAGTAAATTCCTGTAGGTTTCCATTTTATAAACCAGGGATTATGGAAAAATAAAGTAGCACCACCTAAAACCAGGATTATTCCCAAACTTATTAAATGAACTTTTTCGTAACGTTGATGTTTAATTCTATGGAAAATAACTTGAAGTAAGGATGCAGCCATTGCTACCGCCGTGGCATTATAGATTCCAAATAATTTAAAACTAATAAAAAAAAGTAAAATTGGAAAAAAATCAAAGAGTAGTTTCATAGCTGCTGTAAAAATTTAATACTTACTTAAGTATATCACACGATTTTAAACTCTCACGCAAGTGTTTATAAATTTGCATATTTTTACCTTTTTGAGAGTTTACATAGAGTATAAGTTGCTTTTAGACAGGCATCAAAAACTGCAATTAATCCAAGTTTTGATGCCTGTTCTAACTAGCCAATAACTAACTTTTGTCCAGGGTGTAGCAATTTTGTGTTAATGTTGGGATTTAATTTTGTAAGTGTTGCTACCTTGGTATTATTCTTTTTGGCAATGCGGCTTAAATTGTCGCCAGCTTTTACAATATAAATGCCATATTTAATGGTGCGCTTCCATATAGTTAGTTGTTGCCCAACTTTTAAAGGCTGCGGATCATTAATTTGATTCCACTGGCGAATTTCTGCCGTCGACACATTGTATTTTTTTTCCAGCATCGGAAAAGTTTCGCCCTTTTGTACAATGTGAATTACTTTATAGCTTTGTGTGGTTGCGGGCTGATCGCTAATTGAAACAAGCACAGTTGATTTAGGTGGGGAAGCTACCGGTGCGTTTTTAGTACTTGGAATAAGAACATACTGTCCTGTTCGTAATTTATCAGATTTTAACTGATTCAATTCACGCAGTAGTTTTACCGTAGTAAAGTTTTTACGGGCAATAGAATTTAAATCATCACCCCGTCGAACCTGGTAGCGACTCCAGCTAACACGTTTCTCTTCTGGAACATTTGCAAGATTGCGATTAAAACTTGCAACTTTATTAGCAGGAATGAGTAATTTAAACGGCTTGTAAGGAGCCGTTGCCCAACGATTAAACCCTGGGTTTAATTTAATAAGATCCTTATAAGATATACCTGCCAGCTTTGCCGCATGATTTAAATCAATTTGACTACCAATGTTAACCTCTTCGAAATAAGGTACATGAGGAATATCTGGTAAAGTAACGCCGTAACGTTGAGGATATTTAATAATTTCAGCTAATGCTAACAATCTAGGAACATAAGCTCTCGTTTCGTCCGGTAATGGTAAAGACCAGAAACGTATATTTCTTGACTGACGACTATTTTTTATAGCTCGTGAAACGGTACCTTCACCGGAATCATAAGCAGCAATAGCAAGAATCCAGTTACCATTAAAATATTTATTTAAATAGGTTAAATAATTAAGTGCTGCGTCAGTTGATGGACGAATACTACGGCGGCCATCAAACCACCAATCTTGTTTTAAGCCTAAGTTATTACCCGTACCAGGCATTAATTGCCATAAACCAGCTGCTCCGGCACCTGAATAAGCAAAAGGGTCATAAGCACTCTCAATCATAGGAAGCAGTGCTATTTCACCTGGCATCCTTCTTTTTCTAATCTCCGTTACAATATGATAAATGTAAGGTTCAGAACGCGCTAATTTATTCAAGTAACTGGGATGAGAAACAAGCCAACGAAGTTGAGTTTGTACTTCAGGTTGTGTCGTTTCATGATTTAAGCTGAACTGACTTCGTAAAACGTCCCAAACGTTCTGCGTCGCCTGTGCAACATTTGAAAACACGTAAGAGCTTGACAATAAAAGGATTAAACTAAAAATTCTTGGTCTAAACTTCAATGTGACAGCCTATTACGAATTAAAAGGCTAGCCAGTGTACTAAATAAACTCCTCACAATAAACCCTTTTTGGTTTTTAAATGCTCCAAAAGGTTTAAATTAATTCTATCTGTTAAGAAAAATTATTTTTATCAACACGCAATTGTTTAAAAATAGAAAAGGAATCTGGATCGTTGAGACCTTTACCTTTCGCATAATTTTTGACACTTTTCTCCTCAGTCCGTAAAAAGGGATTAATTTCTTTCTCTAAGGCTATTGTTGAAGGTAAGGAGCATTGATTAGTCTTATTTAACTGTGCAGCATAATTTTGCACGGTCAAATTATCAGGCTCAACTAAGGCTGCAAAGCGAAGATTTTGGCGGGTATACTCATGAGCACAAAACACTTTCGTTTGTTCAGGCAATGCTTTTAAGCGATTCAAAGAATCATATAATTCTTCAATAGTTCCATCAAAGACACGCCCACAGCCTGCTGAGAATAATGTATCCCCACAAAATAACCATTGATAATTGGGCTCATAAAGGCTCAGATGAGTTGAGGTATGCCCTGGGGTTTCTAAAACTTGAAAATTACAGGAAAGCAGAGACAGGTTACTATGACTATTAATTGGAGAAGTAATATGAGCAATACGTGAATCCTGAGGACCATAAACAGTAATAGCCGGGAATGTTCCAAGAAGACTTGCAACGCCTCCAATGTGATCATGATGATGGTGAGTAAGAATAATTGCTTCAAGCGTTAATGAATGGGCATTAAGAAAATCAAATACCGGCTGAGCGTCCCCGGGATCAACGCAGAAAGCTGTTTCCATCGACTCATCAATAACTAGCCATATGTAGTTGTCATTAAAAGCGGATATGGGAAGAATTTTCATTATTACCTCCTGTATTATTTTTGAGACTAGCTTAGCAGTCTATGAAATCTCGCAATGAAGGGGTTCGTCATTTTCCTTTTCATTTAAACTTTTATAAAGTGGATTATAGGCAACTAAAGCTTGCCCTTGAGGTTTAAAAAACGACATCATTTTATAAAACACGACACGTGGTTTGGATGACAGGCTCTCATAAATTGGATTATAGCTCTCCTTGGCTACAGTAGCGCAAGAGTGCAGGCCTGAGCTCTGCGTTTTATTGGCTTCGCACATTGCTTTTTCATTCAATGAAGGATGTACCTGTTTAGATTTTTTTCTTGGATGAAGTTTGTTAGATTCCTCCTCTTTATTTACTGATGGAATCGCTCTCTTTTCACTTTTTTTGTTATCTGTTTTAATATCATGAAGAATTTCTTCAATACGGCGTCCTTTATAAGATAAATAGAGGTTGTTTGGCTGCCCTTGCATCCTCTGACGTTTTGCAGCAGCATTTTTATATTCTTCTAACCATCTCTGTCTAAAAGAAGGTAAATTAGCTAACAATTCCTCATTGTGTTTAGCAGTTTCAACGTCAGCTTTTTCTCGTGAACTTTGAATTGAATACCTTAAAATAGACTCTAACGTTTTTACTTTATAAGTAATATTTTTATATCGAATGCTTACTACGTCTTGCGTGCCTTCCAGCATCGCTTTAATAATCTGATTATAAAGTTTTGATTGTGAGTAGCGTAAAACTTGAGGAGAGGGGAAAAATAAACAATTTTTCTTTACTCTGTTATCTGCATCGACATAGAGGGGGATGTTTAAAGAGAACTCATTGAGCTGTTCAGCATTGGCTTTTAATAATTCTTTGAAATATAAAAGTCCTAATATTCCGCAAGAATCCAGGTCAGCTTGAGGTTGTACACGTTTTATTGGATCATCATGAAGTTCTTCTGAAGAGGCTTGATTGAACTCAAAACTGACAAAGGGCGATAGATCAGTATGAAACATATCAGGGAGATGGACTTCATCCAAGATATTGTCTTCATGCAGATGCCAATGAACTGGCTTAATAACTCGATTACGGCTAATTAGAAGAACTTCAAAATGTGCTGAACCTTTACGACGGTTATTTGTAAAAAAATAAGCCACCGTCTCGTTTGGGTTTAAAGTTCTTTGAATAGCCTTTATTTCTGCTACTGCTTGGATTTTAGTAAGGCAGACTTTACTTTTACGTTCAGCTAAATCAGCGACTATTTCATTTTGGTATTGATCTAATTTTTTACGACATTTTAATTTTTTAACAATGGAGTTTAATTGATGTTTCTCTTCAAGCGTTAACTCTTTAAATCTCCCATTTTGATCTAAAAACTGGTCTTTAATTGCCTTATATAATTCTGGATAGTATCTTTGGAAATCAGAATATCTGGTATTTTTTTGATTTAACTTATATTTACCGGGCATCTTCACATTGGGTGGAACCCAGTCTCGTATAACCTGCATTGCATAGACTAACTCTTTATTCTTATATTCATCGAATTCTGCCTGCAATTCCAATTGGTTGCGCGCCATCATTGCTTGTCCCAACTCTGTAGAGCCGTTAACAACAAATGAAATATTATTAATTTGATATTTTGCGAAGTAGTAGGGAAGAATAAGAGGATAATCCTCGACATTTAAACGATAAGGTTGAGGGTTTTTTCTTTGCAGATAACTTTTCTTCGATAACTTCATTTTTATAATGCTAGGAATAAAAATAATCATTCTAGGGAGTGATTCTTAAGGAAATATTATATGTGCAAGGCATTATTAAGTTTTTTGTATATGTTGGACCGCCTGCACGGGCATGACATTGATTGATCTTGGAAGTTTATTTCATACAATCGTCTCATACTTGGACAGTGGGTAACTATTTCTGATGAGGACTAAATCAAGAGTCCTAATCCGTGTCATACCCGCCGCAGGCAGGTAACTATTTTGCGGTTTGACACGGAATTGGGAGAAACGTATAGGCAAATCTTTATTTGCACTCAATTGTAAAAAAAGAAACGCCAGGATTAAATAAGGTGCGCAATTGTTCGAGAATGATTTTCATTTCTTCTTCTAAGACATAAGGAGGATTAATTATCCATAAACCACAACCTGTCATTCCCTGATGGTTCATCGAAGTTAATGAAAATTCAACCCGCAATGAATTTTTAGCCTCAATATTCTCCATGCCTCTAAGAAGTTGTTGATGTAATCTTTTATCAACCAATGGATACCAAAGACAGAAAGTACCTGTGGAAAATCGCTGATAAGCTGCTTTAATGGCCTTGGGAATTACTTTGTATTCATCTTTAACTTCATAGGACGGATCGAGAAAAATAACACCCCGTCGCTCTGGTGGTGGTAACAATGCATTTAAAGTTGTTATTCCATTAGTATGACTAAAAAAAACTCGCTTTCCAGCATGAGGTAAGGATTCGAGCTGGCTGAATTCACGGGGATGTAATTCACAACAATAGAGACGATCTTGGGAACGTAAGAGTTCGATTGCAAGCAGTGGCGAACCAGGATAAAAGCGCAAGTCATCTGTCTTATTCAAACTATTAATACAGTTTAAATAGGGCGAAAACAGAGGCGGTAATTGATTTTTATGCTGCCATAACAAATGAATACCTTGAAGGTATTCGCCTGTTTTTGCTGCCTGAGAGTCTTTTAAATCATAGAACCCTTTTCCGGAGTGTGTTTCAAGATAAAACACCGGTTTTTCCTTAGTAATCATGTAGGTAAGGATACGAGAAAGGGTTAGATGCTTCACGACATCGGCAAAATTGCCGGCATGATATCCGTGTTGATAGCTAAGCATAGAGTAATTTAATTAAAAAGAGGGAAGTATAAACGTTGTGAGGGTTTAAGCAATTCTTGTGGTTAAAAATACGCAAAAAAAGTTTTGCACTATACTTAGAATGTGTTAAAGACCAATGGAGGCAACTATGGGCTTTCCTAGAGAACCTGAAGAAGAGTTCAGTTCTTTTTCTGATTACTCTTACGAAGAAGAAAATGCTGAAGACATGGATCACAAAAAACGTGTGCGTAAAATGCTTGAAGACAGGCTTGAACGCAAACGTTTAAGAGAAGAATTAGAAGACGAGTTAGATGGCGAATTTGATTGGGATGATCTGGATCGCTAGCTAATAGTACGCAACTGTTTTGCTGCAAATAAAGTATTTTGCAGCAAAATAGCGATAGTCATCGGCCCGACTCCACCTGGCACAGGCGTTATCCAGCTAACCCGGCTTTTAGCTTTATCAAAATCCATATCGCCTCTTAATTTACCATTCGGTAATCGATGAATTCCAACGTCAATGATAACTTGTTTTGAATGAAGCCATTCAACATCTATAATGTCTGGTTTCCCTGCAGCAACAACGAGAATATCTGCTAGACGTACATATTGCTCCAGATTTTCTGTGAAACGGTGGCAAATGGTTACAGTGGCGGCAGCCAATAAAAATTCCATCGCCATAGGTCTGCCAACAATATTGGAGGCCCCAATAACAACCGTGTGCTTACTCTCTATAGGGATTTTATAATAATCGAGAAGATGAATAATACCATAGGGTGTACAAGGTCGCAGCAGAGGGTTGCGTATCGTCAAACGACCCATATTATAAGGATGGAACCCGTCAATATCTTTTTGCGGGCTAATGCATTCGATGATTTTATTTGGATCAATATTTTCTGGTAAAGGAAGTTGCACAAGAATACCATCAACCTCAGTTGAATGATTCAAATCATCAATAAGAGTTAATAATTCCTTTTCTGTCGTTGATTTAGGGAGGTTGTAGGCAAAGGAATTAAATCCTACCTCCAAACATGCCTTTCGCTTATTGTTGACATAAATACTCGATGCAGGATCGTCGCCTACCAGTATAACGGCTAATCCAGGGGCTCGTTTACCTTCATTGAGCATTTCAGTAACAGCTAATTTTATTTCTTGTTTTACTTTAGAAGAAACCAAGCTGCCATCAAGTATGTTTGCAGTCATATTTTCAGAAGCGATAAGTTTGTTGCGGATTATGAAATAGCCAACTAATTAATGCAATGATTCTAAGCAAGGATCGCTTTTCAGAAGAGGAATTTAAGAGGATAAAGCCTTAACCCTAAGAAGGGTTAAGGCTTTTTTGCTTAGAGAGTAAATGCTGACGTATAAGGGGTTGAAACAACCGTACTATTATTCGAGTTAAACAAGCTCAAATCTACGACACTACTTTTAGGAAGTTCTTTTTTATCATCAAGTATTATATGACCATTACTGTCTTTAACTACCAATTGTAACACATCACCGTATTGAAATTTTTCCGTTTCCAAAGCAGCAAATTGACCTGACATATCAAATGGACGCACATAATTAATTGGTTCCCGCTTAGATTGCTTCGCGTTGTTGGATACTTCCAGGCGACACTCAAATAACTCTCGTAATGCTGCCCATTCTTGTAATTTCTCATGCTTGT